>CAZZXJ010000051.1:4058-17775 GCA_964657905.1 uncultured Stigonema sp. | reverse complement strand
CTTATGAGCTTTACTTTTCTTCACATAGTTCAGTTTATTCGCGCCGACTTACTTATAATATGGTAGATATCTTTGTAAATACTGAGTTGTTCAGATTTGTAAGCAAGGCAAAGAGCAGCTTCCGCATTGTTGCAAATGTCATAAAAATATAACATCTTAGTAAATATACTTATTTTAACAGCAGATTAAATTGTTTAAAAATGTGTATATATGCGTTTGTCTTTTGCTCGGCTTGAATCAGGCAAATTCCCAGAATATCTGTGTTCAGGGGGCTAAACTATACGAAATTTTCAGGAAATACTTAGTATATTAAATTAATGTGTATATTTTTATTTTAACTAATATTTATAAATCAACATAATTACGGATAGATTTTTTTCCGGACAAAATAAATAATGATTGAACAAATAAAGTTTTGAATAACCAAAAATACACTTAAACACCACAAACAATAAGTAGGTAGCCGCAAATCATATTAATTGTGTAAATAAATTTTAAGTAGGGTGTGTTAGGGAAGCGTAACGCACCAAAGTCTTCCATTCTGGTGCGTTACGGCATGAGCAAGATCTCACCCTACATAGACAATACAATTATTTATATAAATTTATTTTTCATCGTTTATTTACTTAGTATAAGACTTTTATACTAGCACGGTGTAAAGAGTGGTGTAGTTATTTTTGTCAAAAATACAATGATTTAAATATTGGGTGCTAAAAATGAAAGAAGTCCTTGCATTTATTGAAAAGAAGAAGCAAGAATTCGCCCAGTTGCGGTTGTTTGAGTATCTGCAAGATAAGAGCATAGACCCAAAACAAAGGCTATCTTGGGCACCCTGCGTAACTCCTTTCGCAATGGGTTTTGGGCATTTTAACAGATACGATCTGCGAAAAGAGCCAACTGATGACCCAATTCAGGAATTAATCAATAGGCACAGTTATGAAGATGAAAATCACTGGGAGTGGTTTCTAGAAGACCTTGAGGCACTAGGGTTGAACTATTCAATGAAGTTCAGTGATGCCATGAAATTTTTTTGGGGTGACGAAACGTATAAAACATGGCAGGTTTGCCATCAAATCGCGCTATATACGTTTCAAGCAGAACCTATTGTCGTGTTAGCAGCAGTTGAGGCGATAGAGGCTACAGGAAATGTTGTTTTAGCTCTGACTGCACAAGTAGCACAAGAACTTCAACAAATTACCAATCAAAGCTATAGCTATTTCGGTATACATCACTTTTATGTCGAAACTGGTCATACTACAGGAACCGATGATGTAGAGCAGTTTATTGAAAGAATTCAACTGACAGAAGATCAAAAAACCAAAGCTTTTGAGGTAGTAGAGAAAGTATTTGAAGTTTTCACGGAAGCCGTTAATGAGATGATGGCGTATGCAGAAAAGCACCCTATTGAAGTGCAACTGTTGAAATCCGCATAAATAACTAAAGTCAATTTATCTGTGTTCCTAAAACTATAGGGGCGTTGAATCACTAAGTTCCTACAGACTTTGTGATTGCTGGAAGATAGAAATTATTTGAAAAGTCTCTGAGTAGCTAGAGTTAAAGCAATGGATATAGCAGTATTTGAATACTTGATTATTGGTGCAGGTCCTGCTGGTTTACAGCTAGGCTATTTTCTAGAGAAAGCTAATCGTAATTACTTGATTATAGAAGTCGGTGCGACTGTCGGGACTTTCTACAAAACTTTTCCCCGACATAAAAAGTTAATTTCAATTAATAAGATTTACACAGGGTATAATGACCCAGAAATTAACCTCAGATGGGATTGGAATTCTCTACTGAGTGATAGTGAAGAAATGCGCTTTAAGAATTACAGCCAGCAGTACTTACCACATACAGATGACCTGGTGAGATATCTCAGTGATTTTGCCACTCACTTTAATCTCAAAGTTAAATACAATTGTCGAGTTGTCAGGATTACTAAAAATGAAAAATTCATTGTTACAGACAGCAACGGCAATGTTTATTATACAAGACGTCTAATCATCGCCACGGGTGGTTCCAAACCATACATTCCGTCAATCCCTGGCATTGAGTTGGCAGAAAAGTACACCGATGTATCCGTAAATCCAGAAGATTTCGCGAATCAAAAGGTATTGATCATCGGTAAAGGCAATTCTGGCTTTGAAATTGCTGACAATCTACTCGCAACAACATCACTTATCCACATAGCTAGTCCAAATCCAGTTTCAATGGCATGGAAGACCAAATATGTAGGGCATTTGCGAGCAGTCAACAATAATTTCCTAGATACATACCAACTGAAATCACAGAATGTAATAATGAACGCTATTATCGACAAAATAGAACACCTAGACGGTAAATTTGTAGTGTCATTTGCCTACAGCCTTGCCAACAATGAATTAGAAGAATTGGTTTATGACCGTGTAATTTTGTGTACTGGATTCCGCTTTGATGATTCTATCTTTGATGAATCATGTAAACCCGAGCTAACTATCAACGATCGCTTTCCGGCACAGACAAGTGAATGGGGATCGACCAATGTCAAGGACTTATATTTTGTTGGGGTGCTGATGCACATGCGGGATTATAAGAAGAAGCAATCCGGCTTTATTCATGGTTTTCGTTACAATATCCGCGCCCTGCACTACATATTAGAGCGTAAGTACCACAATCAGGAGTTACCCTGTCAGCTAATTGATTCCACCCCCGAAAGTTTAACGGAGGCTGTTATCAGAAGGGTGAATCTCAGCTCAGGGTTGTGGCAGCAAACGGGCTTTCTGTGTGATCTGATTGTCGTTCCTAAGGATGGCAAAGCAGCGCGTTACTACGAAGATATGCCAACTGACTACATTCATGACAGCGATTTAGGTTGCCATGACCACTACTATATTGTTACGTTAGAATTTGGACTCGATATTATATCCGCAAGTCCAGATCCCTTTGCAGCTGAACGCGTCCACAAAGATGATGCTGAACGAGCCGCCCTCAGTACTTTTATCCACCCGATCATTCGGCACTTTTGCGGAAATATTCTAATTGCAGAGCATCACGTCATTGAGGATATAGCCAGTGAATGGTTGGAGACATTGCATGTTAAGCCGTTGCAGGAATTCTTGCGTAATCAGTTTTCAAAGGAGGTATATTTGGCAAAAGTAGCTTATTAAACTTCTATTATAGCAATTTCTCAGTTTCAATCTTCCCATAGTGAGGACGTATTGGGAAATAAGGAGATTAAAGAACAGTGTGCAGGTCTTTATTAGAGCTGCTGCATCGGAATCTTAATCACAAACTCAGTCCCCTGTCCTAAGGTAGAATTACAGATTAACTGACCCCGGTGTTTGTCAACGACAATCTGATAGCAAATGGACAACCCCAACCCCGTGCCACTTCCTACTGGCTTAGTGGTAAAGAATGGGTCAAAGATTTTCTCCTGCACTTGCGGACTCATACCAGGACCATTATCAACAATCCCAATCCTCACCGTATTAGAGTCTGCTAGTTCAGTGCGAATGCAAATCTCTGGATTTTGGATTTTGGATTTTGGATTGGAGAATCTTTGCCTCTTCCCATCTCCTGAAAGACATCAATGGCATTACTCAGGATATTCATAAACACCTGATTCAGCCCAGAAGCGTAACAAGTAACTTGGGGTAGGTGTCCGTATTCTTTGATGATTTCAATCTCAGGATGATTGCTGTTTGCCTTGAGTTTGTGCTGCAAAATCATCAACGTATTGTCGATTCCCTCATGAATATCTACAGGTTTCATTTCGGCTTCATCCAGGCGCGAGAAGTTGCGTAAGCCCAGAACAATATCCTGGATACGTGAGCTTCCTACACTCATTGAATGTAGAAGCTTTGACAGATCTTTTACCAGGAAATCCAATTCAATTTCCTTAGCCTTTTTCTGAACTAGAGGGGAAGGATTGGGGTATTCCTGCTCATAGACAGCTATCAAACCCAGCAAGTCTTGGACATACTGACTAGTATAAGTAATATTGCCATCAATAAAATTGATAGGATTATTGATTTCATGGGCAATTCCCGCCACCATTTGCCCTAAGCTCGACATTTTTTCACTTTGAATTAATTGTGTTTGGGTGCTTTGCAAATCGTGTAGGGCTTGTTGCAAACTTTCTTTTTTTTCGTTGAGTTCCTGCGTTCTCTGTTTTACCTTTTCATCCAAACTGTTGTATAGTATGGCATTTTCTAGGCATATTGCTGCTTGAGTAGTGAGGAGGAGGAGGATTTCTATGCGATCGCTTGTAAACGCTCCTGTCGTCAGATTATTTTCTATGTAAAGAATACCCATCAATTTGCTTTGATTCATAATCGGTATACACAACAGACTCTTGGTTTGCTGAAGGACAATATAGGGATCGGCTGCCACAAAAGTAACAGCCGTGGCATCATCAATTACCAATATTTCCTGAGTGCGTTTGACATAGTTTATCAAAGTAATGGGAACATCACTGCTTGACTCGAGGCGTATTGATAGTAACTTTGTGGAGATGGTTACAGAACTTGAACTGACTGCTCTAACGGTTAACTTCAAGTTATCACCTTCGCTCAAAATCAGGGCACACTTAGAGGCTCCCGCGTTCTCCATGATAACTTCCATTAAGGTAGAAAGCAGTTGCTCAAGCTCGATTTGCCCAGAGAGTGCAAGAGATGCTTTGATGACAGATGCCAAATCCAGAGAGTCTGAAATGCTTGTGTTAGATCCAATGAGAGTGTGGCGATTGCTAAGGGTTGATAGGGTTGTGCTATTGCAGGTGCTTTTCTCAGTGGGGTGGAGGCTAAGTTTTTCTTGCTGAAGAATGGGCGAAAGTAATTGAGAATAGCGTTTTGCCAAGTCACCAACTTTAGCTAATGCTCCCCAGCGAACGTAGCCATAGTAAGCATCAGCTAGGTAGGTTTGGGCAATCTTCTGTTTACCCCATTCTAAATAGAACTTAGCGGCAAGTTCGTTAGCAAGAGCTTCTTCGTTGAAGTACTCGTGTTCTTTGGCTCCAGCAATGGCGCGATCATAGAATTCCATCGCCTCCATATTGTTGCCGAGAACGCGATTTCGCTCAGCTTCGACCAAATAAAATTTATGTAAATAATTCATGGGGGCATGATGCGCCCATTTCTGCATCTTTTCCTGATTGGTAGATATCTTTTCTAAGATTTGTTTTTGTTCATAATCTTCGACATCAGGATACACTGCTAGCCGCGCCAGTGAATCATAGAAATGGACTTGAGGAATAATAATTTTTCCTATTCCACCGTGTAAATATTTTTCTGCCAAAGCAGCATTTTCAAGCGCTTGAGGGTAGTCGGTAAACAGATAGCACAGATGCATCTTGCAGAAATATAGGTATAAAAGTGCGATTGCATCATTACCTTGAAGATGAAGCAGTAGCATTTTATCCTCATCATACGCTTCACCAACTAAACGACATGGATCATCCACACCACCCAGCAAATTCAAGACAGTTTGCCGATAGATCTCATTCCAGTAAAACATCCTTTTCTGCTTGATTTGCCTGATAGCATTGCTGTATGTTCCTATCTCACGTTCAAGCCCTACTAGCTCTTGACCCATAAAATATGCAGTACAGGAGTAAGCATAAATTGCAAGGGCAGCAAATTCTAAATCTCCTGTTTCTAGACCAGCAGAGTAAACTTCTAGGAGGGGTTTTAATGTTTCTCTAATATGCTCCTTCCAAGGTCTGATAAGTTGATTAAATGTTTCCACAACCTTCACGGTGATTTCTTGAGTCTGGAATCTAGACAATAGACTTTCAGCCAGTTTACCAAATTGATATCCGGACTCGATGTCTCCGACTATACCGCAAAGTAATAACCCGTAAGCAACGTATGCAAACGCAGACAAAGGGGCATTGCCATATTTGAGTGATAAGTTAATCTGTTTAAAAACAATCAGTGAGAAAAGTTCCGGAATAACTTGATAGGCAAAAACAGTTATACTAGAGATGATACGCATCACTGCCAGTGGTTCGGCTCCCGTCATCTGCGGCAGATGAATTAAATCCTCAGTGCGTGTATTAGAAAGATTTGAAGCTGTTTTCTCCATTTCACCCTGAACATCTGACTGGCTAGGATTCTCAGGAAACTCCACTCCCAATAACTTCAAAAAGGGTAGGGCAGTATTGACTGCTTCCAGTGCTTTGTTCTGCGCCCCATATGCTTGAATTTTGACTTCACAAGCTTTCACTTTGTCCACCACTGTTTTAGCCTGTGCCAATACCACCTGGACAAATTGCTCTGTCTCCTCAAAGTAGCCAGCCTGGTATGCCGCTTCTGCTGCTGTCTCATACAAAGCTAGGGTCAGGTCATACTTCATCTGCCAGCTATCATCTGCCAGCAGTTGGATTCCAGTAGTTAAATACTTAACTGCTGCTGCATAAGCCGTTGATGCTTTAGCTCTACGTCCAGCAATCAAATTCATTCTTGCCAGTTCATCGCGCTCAGTCTGGTTGGGGATTAATTCCAACGCCATATTGAACTGATTGACAATCTCAAAACTTTTTTCTTCCTGTTCTTCTGCTGAAGTATTTCTCAACAGCAGTTGCCCAATTTTTAAGTGAATTGACTGTTTTTGAGACTCAGGAATCAGAGAATAAGCGGCTTGTTGTACCCGATCATGCACAAATTTATATTTAGGTAATTGGATAGATTCTTTCCCATTACCCATTACTAATGACTCATTACCATCTTGAAATAACTTGTAAGCTTCAACTTCAGGTAAAACTAGACCCTCAACTAACGCTGGCCATAAGTCTGCTGCCGTATCTATCTTAGATTTTTGATAAACAATAGCGAGAGCATGTAAGTCAAATTCATTACCAATGCAGGCGGCAAGTTTTAATACGAACTGAGTGTCTCTTGGCAACTTCTCTAGTTTAATTGCCATGAATTCCACCACATTATCTGTTAAAGCTAATGCTTTAACTTTTGCAATGTCACACTGCCAATGACCAGCATCAAAGTTAAATTTAATTATTTCTTCATTATGCAAATACTTGAGAAATTGATGAGTAAAGAAGGGGTTCCCTTTGGTTTTGGTAAACACCATTTGGGTGAGAGGAACAGCAGCAGCTTCTTGACAACGAAGGGTATCAGTAATCAGACGGTTTAAATCAGCCTGATTTAAGGGTTCTAGGGTGATAGTATTGATTACTCCTGTTTTTTCAATTTCATTTAGTGTCAAATAAAGCGGATGTGCCTGTGAAACTTCGTTATCCCGATGCGCACCGATCAGCAGGAAACCTCCCCTAGTCTCACTACCCTTCTCCGTCTCTCCTAAAAGAGGTGAAAATGAGATATTTTTGTTGACGGCATTACTTTCACTCATTATTAATTGAATGAATTTCAAAGAAGCCGTATCTGCCCATTGCAAGTCATCCAGAAAGATAACTAAAGGATGCTCTTTAGTAGCGAAGACCTGAACGAATCTTTGGAACAATAAATGAAAACGATTTTGAGCAGCACTACCAGAAAGTTCGGCAACTAGGGGTTGGTTGCCAATAATTAGTTCGAGTTTGGGAATCAGATCAACAATGACATGAGCTTGTTCACCTAACGCTGACAGAATTTTGGCTTTCCACTGTTGAAGTTGGTCATCAGTTTCACTGAGCAGTTGCTCGATTAAGTCCCCAAAAGCTTGCACAAATCCTGATAAGGGAATGTCGTGCCCTAACTGGTCAAATTTCCCTTTGATGAAGTAACTACGCTGCCGTACAATTGGTTTATAGACTTCATTGACTACAGCAGTTTTGCCAATACCAGAGCCACCTACGACCGATATCATTTCAGTTGTCCCTGGGGTCACCCGGTCAAAAGCCGCGAGTAGGGTTTCCACTTCATATTTGCGACCGTAGAGTTTTTCAGGAATGAGGAAACTGTCTGAAATATCCTGTTTTCCCAATTCAAAGGGTACAATCTTTCTAGTCTCTTGCCACTGCTGTGTACACACCTCTAAGTCATGCTTTAACCCCAAGGCACTCTGATAGCGGTCTTCGGCATTTTTTGCCATGAGCTTGCTAATTATGTCAGATACAACCGTGGGAATGTTAGGATTAATACTACTAGCATTTGGTGGTTGTTTGGCAATGTGACAGTAAACTAACTCCATGGGATCTGTGGTGGTGAAGGGTAATTGTCCCGTAAGGAGTTCAAAGAAGGTTATACCGAGGGCATAAAAGTCACTGCGGTAGTCAATGCCTCGGTTCATCCTTCCCGTTTGTTCAGGTGAAATGTAAGCTAGTGTGCCTTCTAAAACGTTGGGACTGGTGAGAAATTGAATTTCTCTTGGCAGCAGGGAGGCAATACTGAAGTCGATGAGTCTTACCTCAAGGGTGCTGGGGTTAACCAAGATGTTAGCGGGTTTGATGTCTTTATGAATGACACGGTGGCGATGCAGTTCGCCAAGGGTGGAGGCAATTTGAATTGCAATGTGGAAAAATTGACTTAGGAAATTGGTGATGGGGAGATTCTTTTTTTCCAATCCCCAGTCCTTTAGAGAAATGCCACCACAGTCTTCCATCAATAGAGCATAGCCATTGCGATAGTTTACTAAGCTATAGGGTTTAACAATGCCAGGAAGGTCGAGGTTTTTGGTAATGCTGTACTGATTGCGGAACTGTATAATTTCGCTGAAGGTCGGATATTCATTCTGCATCAGTTTGATGATGACGGGTTTTTCGTCTTGTTCTCTAATGCCTCGACAAACTAGGGTTTTAATGCCTAAATAAATTTGCTCAGTAATGCGATACCCAGCAAAGGGGGAAGATGTGTTTAATAACATAGGCATTTACGCTGATGCTCATAGTCTTGTTTTTACAACTTATTATTCCCATTCGCCCACGGAATTTTATCATCCCTTTACTTAAAAATGATATTTGATATCTTTTGATATTTTTAGTTGAAAAATGGCAAGAATACATTCGCTACTGAGCCAGAATCTAGTTGGGTATTCTGTGCGACTGGCGGATGAATAAATGGGTTGAAGCACGGAGCCAAATTGGAAATTTGGTGGTCAACAAGATAGTGGCGGATTTGAATCCCCCACGAAGAGTGTTCTGACGACTGACTTCACGACTTCTGACTTCTTCTTCATGTATTTGCCATCACAATTTTTTTACATACAATTAACCCTTTGGTAGAGGTAAAATCTGCTTTTGCATTAGATATTTGAGTATAGAGCAATTAGTGCTTAGCTTACTCAACCATTTTCGTCTCCGCTAGCTCAAAATAGCACGGATTATCCCCATGAGCCATGCAATGTAATTGTCAGCACCTATGCAGTTATTAGAAGATTCAACACACCAGCACAAACGAAAAGAAGCGCGAGGCAACAAGTGCCTCGCTTTTTCCTAGGTTGGATCAATTAGCTTGCAGACAACGCGATCGCGTCCTTTTCTTGTTGCTAGATAAAGCGCTTGCTCAGCAGCATTTACTAAAGTAGCAAGCTCAGTTTCAGGCTCTGGAATGATGCTAGCAATGCCTAAACTGACAGTTAAAACATTATTCTCTTGACCATCAATGCCAGGGTAATCACACTTAATTGCCAAAGCTTTTACTTGCTCTCTAATGTTTTCAGCCATATGTACAGCAGCAGCAGCATCTGCTTGAGTGAGAATAGCAAATTCTCCACCGTCAAAACGAGCTACCAATACCGAGCGTTCATACCCAGAATTTACACCTCGGTAATCCCAAGCACTCTTGTGAGTGCTGGCGTACGAGAAGCTGCTCTGACTAAGCGGATGCTTCACGCAGTTACGGATAGTGTTGGCGATTTGTCGCAAACATTCGTCTCCTGCTAGATCCCCGTAGATTTTGTTGTAAAATTTGAAAGAGTCGATGTCACATAAAATCAGTGACAGAGATGTGCGATCGCGACTGGACTGTTGCCACTCCACTTGTAGGTAAATATTAAAGTAGCGGCGATTTGCTAGCTGAGTCAGTTCATCTAAGCTAGAGAAAACACGCAATTGGTTCTCGATCTCTAGCTGTTGCAGCTTAGTATTCTCTGAGTGCTGGCTTGTGTTAAGTTGCTCTCTAAAATACAGGCGATATAACTCGCAAGCAGGGTAAGCGCGATCGCCATTTAAATTAACCAACCCCATACTCTGTAATTTATATGCCAGTACTGGCTCTAATTTCACAGGAACGGTAGCAGCAATCACAACACAGAAAGCAGATTCCAGTTCTGGATCTTCTCGCAGTGCTAATACATACTGCCTTAAATACTCGTTATAAATTCCTGCTTCCGTGGACGCTTGTTGCAATATTTGCCCTAGATCCCGTTCTAACCCTCCCTTACCCATGAGGTAATATAAAGCTAGGCGTACTAAATAAGGATGTCCCCCCACCATTGCCATCAATATACGAGCATCGGAACGACCTCTCCAATCTAGCCCGTGACGTTGTGCCAAATTCTCCACCTGCTCTAGTGTAAATGGTGGTAACTTCATTGGTAGCCCAATATTAAACGGTGATTGAGTCAGTCTTAGGGGAACAAGAATTTCCGTTGAGTAAGCGAGGACAAGGCGGAGTTTTTGCCAAACCTCCACCCGTTTGGCTTGTTCATACCAAGAGCGTAGCAGTGGTAGAAAGTCCCCGGCAATTTCTGGGTACTCAAACACCCAATCTACTTCATTTAATGCTAAGACAAGGGGACTAGACAGAGCAGACAGCAAATAGGTTTGGAAATAGAGGGAGCAGCTGATTTTACTGCCCATATCCTCATCCCAATAATCATTAAGTTTAGGTTCTAACCCTAACTCCCGACTAACGTTTGCACAGAACCAGCGCAAAAATTTATCCAGGTTAGCAAATACTGCTTTGTCTGCTTGCTGAAAGTCCAAACTTACAGTTCTATAGCCTAGATTTGCTGCATGAGCGAGAATCCTGAGGATCAGGGAGCTTTTGCCCATCTTTTTGGGAGCTTTGATGCAGATGACACTTCCTGGTTGAGTGATTTCTGTGTATACCATTTCCTCAATTGGCGGGCGAGGAATGTAAAATCTGGAATTAAGGGATACCGGACCACTGGGAAATTCTTGGGATATGGCGGTGGCTGTGCGGTTGAATTCTTTAATTAACTGCTGCTGCACCTTAGTAAGACGGCTAGTTTCTGCATAAGGGCGGAAGTTGGATTTATTAATAGGTTCTTTCCATAAATCACTCAGCAATTGCCATAAATGAGAAGCTACTTTTCTAACTCGCTCTTCACCGTAGTGCGCTTCAAACGCTATGCTAGTGTAAGTTTTTCCCTCCCACGAGGAGCGTAACACCAGTTCTTGGAGTGGTGTCAAAGCGTTTGGAAGGCTTGCTTTTAGTAGCAGTGCGACTTCATCTATAGTCATCAGTCATTGGCTCTATTTTTATGGATATTTCCCCAAAGAATTTTTTTTGTCTTGTAAAAGTTAGGTAGTGAGGATCAATCATAATGTAACTTCCATTGTGTGCTGAAGAGTTAGTCTTATCCAAAAAAAGCTACAAAAAAGTATTGACAATTACAACATCCTCTGAAACACTTACCCCTGTTTAATTACAGCTTTTTTTAAAAAAGCTTTTACAAATTTTTTTATTATTTGTATGTAACTATATATACATAGAGTCAAATAGAACTAGATGGTAGATGGACACAATGTAGCCAGTTCCTTCAAGAAGAAGGAGTTGATGAAAAGAAGACAGGTTACATTTTTCCGTTTACGTTTTTCCTGCTTCAATTCAAACTGAATGATTGACGCTGATATATTTCAGACTTTATTACGGTTCAGTTAACAATTTGTTAACTACCCAACAGTTTCCATGCTTTAATCGTCAGGGTGCTAAGACAGCGTAGAGCTATAGGATATTTTCCTCATCGTACCAGCAGCTATGCATATCGAAGAACCAGCTACCCACCAGCTTGAGCCACAACTCACACCACAAAGCGCCCAAGCATTCTCAGATCAGGGGGATGAATCAGGTAAGCCAGTGAGAATCAAGGGGACGCACAAGGATATTACTCAGGAGAAATGGGTTCAAGAAGCCGTACAGCAGCAACAAAAGCGGGAAAGGCTCCTGTCAGCAACTCTTGAGCGCATTTACTCCTGTTCCAGATTGGAGCCAATACTGCAAACGGCAGTAGAGGACGTGCGGCAGTTTTTACAAACAGACCGAACAGTAATATATCGCTTTCACTCACATGGGAGCGGTGTAGTAGCTTTTGAGTCTGTGGCAGCACCCTTGGTATCGCTTAAAGGTATGGTTTCAATCCCTGATAGGGATTTAGACGACTGCCACCTTGATATTATACAAGAATGTGATAAGTATATTCAAGGTGCGCCTGAGGCACTTTGCCGAATTGAGCCGATACCTCAGTATGAGGTGAAAACGAGTTTAGTTATTCCCATTCTCTTAAAAGTAGAAGAGGATGAGGATGAAGATTGTAGAGACGTTGCACTTAACGTCTCTACAATCCAAAATCACGCCACATCGCTCAACGAGGGGAACCCCCGCACGCGAGTGGCTCCAAAATTGCGCAGCATTGCAAGTGTTGCTGCGCAACCTAAAATCCAAAATTGCTTGTGGGGACTGCTGATTGCCCACGAGTATCGTAGTTGCCGTCAGTGGCAGGAATGGGAAATACAGTCTCTCAAGCAACTCAGTAGACAAATAGCGATCGCCATCAAGCAATGCCTACTCTTTGAAAAGGTTCAAAGAGAAATTGCCTCAAGGCAGTTTGCCGAAAGCCTAGAAACAGAGAAATCACAGCAACTAGAAATTACGCAGGCTGAACTTAAATATACCCAAGGGCAGTTGTTGCAGAGCGAGAAAATGGCTAACCTTGGTCAACTTGTAGCAAATATGGCTAACGAAATTAATAATCCCGTTGACTTCATCCACACCACTCTCGATCCTGCCAGTCAACATGCTGAAGACTTAATCGGGCTGGTTGAACTTTACCAACACTACTATCCCACTCCTAAAACAGCAATTGCCTCACAACTTCAACACCTCGACCTCGATTTTATAAAAACAGACTTCTTAAAATCGCTGTGGTCAATGCAAGCAGGGTCTCTTGCAATTAAAGAAATTGTCTTTGCCTTGCAAAATTTCTCACATTTTGACGATGGTCAAATGAGAAAAGCTAACCTGCATGAGGGACTTGATAGTGTTCTGAGGATTTTGCAGCATCGCTTAAAAGAACAGTCCGATAGACCAGGGATTCAAGTCATTAAAGAATTTGGGGATCTGGTATTAGTGGAGTGTTACCCTGGTGAGCTAAACCAAGTATTCATGAACATCTTGACTAATGCTATTGATGCCTTGGAGGAAAGGATGAAGCAGGATTACTCGTTCACGCCCAAGATTTGGATTCGCACAGAACTTGTCAGCAGTCATTTGTCATTAGTTAGCAGTAACGAAGCTCAGGTAATTGACAAACGACCATCAAAAAGACATAAAGTTGTCATCCACATTTCTGACAATGCAAAAGGCATTCTCCCCCACATTCAAAGACATATATTTGAACCCTTCTTTACCACTAAACCAGTTGGCAAAGGCAAAGGGCTGGGGTTATCAATTAGTCAACAAATTATTGTAGATAAACACCAAGGTAAGCTCAAGTGTAACTCCCGGCCAGGTCAAGGTACAGAATTTGTGATTGAGATGAATACAAAAGCAACACGCTACGCCGACATGAGAAAACACGCTAGCAGATAAATTCGTAATTCGTA
>CAZZXJ010000051.1:0-4048 GCA_964657905.1 uncultured Stigonema sp. | reverse complement strand
GTAATTATGTAAGATAATTATGAATTATGAAATTACTAATTGCAATTTATGAATTTGCTCGGTTCCTCTAAAACACGCAAGTTACCAACCCAAGCAATAGGAGCCAAGATTTTCCATTCTTGTAACATCGTTAGCCTATTTATTATGCTTACAAGTGGACTACAAATTTACAACGCTAACCCTGTTTTTGGTGGACGTCAAGGAGTGCATATTTCCCCCATATTTACGTTAGGAGGTTGGCTAGCAGGAGGTAGACACTGGCATTTTGCTGCTATGTGGTTATTTTCGCTGAATCTTTTATGGTATGGAATTTACATTTTAATGACCCGACGCTGGCGACATCGATTTATGGGTGTCAATGACTTCAGGGCATTGCAAAAAAGTAAAAATCCTCAGCGCCTAATTTATGCTTGGCATCGCATCGCCTATACAGCCATTATTCCTATCTTGCTGCTAGCGTTATTTACAGGAATAGGAATGTACAAACCTGCTCAATTTTCTGGGATTGTGAATATATTCGGCAGTTGGCAAGCACTGCGAATTGTTCACTTCTCCTCGGTGCCGATGGTTATCCTATTTGCATTGGTTCACTGGCTGTTAGGGCGTAAAGCCGGGGGCGAGGAGTTGACCGAATCTATGTTTTGGTAGGAGATGTTGGTTGTTAGTTGTTAGTTGTTAATTGTTAATTGTTGGTTGTTATGGTGAGCAAGAAAACTGTATAAAACTGTAGGGTGCGTTCTTGCACAGCCGTAACGCACCATTTCTAGTAACATGGATACGGTGCGTTACGTTTCCCTAACGCACCCTACTTGTTATTTATAATTCATCTATTTATAATAATTGTTTCAAAAAGTAATTATGAACTTTTTTGATAAATTGAATGGAGCGATCGCCAAAAATAAAAGCTTACTATTTGTAGGACTTGATCCTAATCCAGAGATTATGCCCAGCCGCTACGCATCTTCTGACATCATCGCTGGTTTGGGGGATTGGTTGCAATTGATCATTTCTGAAACATCTGATGCAGTTTGCGCTTACAAGCCTACACTTGGCTTTTACCAAACTTTGGGCATTCCAGGTTTAGAACTACTACACCAAACCCTAGCAACTATCCCCGCCCACATTCCAATTATTTTAGATGCTAAACACAGTGACTTAAATACAAGTACTAGCTTCGCCCGTACTGTGTTTGCAGAATGGGGTGTGGATGCAATTACTGTGAGTTCTTACGCAGGACAAGACCAGGTAGCTCCGTTTTTGGTTTATCCTGGAAAGGCAGTGTTTGTTTTGTGTTGTACTTCTAATCCTGCTGCCGTAACTTTCCAGCAATATCCGACAAATTCAACCGAATTACCTCTTTATTTACTGGTGGCAAAGGAATCAAAAAATTGGGGAACTCCAGAACAATTAGGTTTGGAAGTAGGAACGACAAAGCCCGATATCTTGGCGCGTATTCGTACAGTTGCTCCGGAGCGAATTATCATTGCTCGTAGCATCTGGGCAGAGGGTAGCAACCTCACCAAAATATTAGCAGCTGGTCTGACTGCGAGCGGTGATGGTCTGTTGATTCCTGTTCCTCAAGATATTTTGGCACAGTCAGATTTATCAAAGCAAGTCAAGTCTTTGCAAGAAGAAGTTAATCAAGCAAGAACTGAAATTATCCGTGATGCTTCCAGTTGTTCTGTGTGGTTACCTGATGTTTGTTTTTTGAATCAGCATCCTTATCAAGAATTAATTTTACAACTTTATGACATTGGGTGCATTATGTTTGGCAAATTTGTCCAAGCATCAGGAGCGACATTTCCTTATTATATCGACTTACGCAAAATCATTTCCACGCCCCAAATTTTTAATCAAGTTCTCAGTGCCTATGAGGATATTTTGAAAACCCTTAACTTTGATAGGATAGCAGGTATTCCCTACGGTTCTTTGCCGACTGCTACTGGTTTATCGTTGCGTCTTCATTGTCCCATGATTTTTCCCCGCAAAGAAGTGAAGGCACATGGAACTAGGAAACTAATTGAGGGTGACTTCCACAGGGGTGAAAAGGTTGTGGTGGTTGATGATATTCTGATCAGTGGCAAAAGTGCCATGGAAGGAGCAGAAAAGTTGAAATCCGCCGGATTAAATGTTGAGGACATTGTGGTGCTGATTGACCATGAACAAGGTGTGAAAGATCGGTTACGAGAAAATGGTTATCAGGGTCATGCAGTTTTGGGGCTTTCGGAAATTATAGAAACTTTGTATCAAGCAGGCCGGATCAATGAAGAGGAATTCAATGCTTTCACGGAAATATGAGTAGAGACGCGATCGGTCGCGTCTCGACATTAAAATGCAATACAGTTCAGTTCTGGAAGATCTGAACATACCCCCCTTAAAAAGGGGGGCTAAGGGGATCAAGCCTTATGTGCATCGTATTGGGGTTTGATACCTTAACGGAGACACGTGGTCATTTTTCAGTCGCGGTTTACAGCAGTTTTCAATTGAACCCGCGCCACATTGTAAGGGCGGGGTAACCCCGCCCCTACGGTTTGTGGTCTACCCGACTGATATTGGCGCTCAAATCCCCATCTGAAAAATAATTACGAATTACGAATTACGAATTTTTAACGGACTGGTGTAAAATTTGAGATAAAAGTATTTCAAAATAGCAATAATTATTAAATTAGATGACATTTTCACTTCATAAACTACTTCAATGGTTAATTTTGACACTGCTGTTTCCTTTAGTTTTTCTCAATGGTTTGCTAGCGTTTCGCATTTTGCAATATTTTCAACCCCTAGTTTCAATTTTTATCTTAGCAACTTTGCTTGCCTTCGTTTTGAATTACCCAGTTTCGGTTTTACAACAACGTGGAGTTAAACGGAACTACGCAGTAGCATTAGTTTTTATATCAACTTTAGTGATTCTCATTGCTTTGGGTATTACCTTATTACCCATTATTTTACAGCAGTTTCATGAGATGGCTAAACTACTTCCCCAATGGATTGATTCTAGTGAGCAAAAACTCCAGATTGTCAATGATTGGGCTGTTAGCCACGGATTAAATGTTAATTTGAAGCAGATAGTTGCTGAATTAACAAATCGTTTACCTAACGAATTCGGGCATATTACCGATAAACTTTTCAGCCTGGTTTTAGGTACTATTGATAGTATTTCTGAAACTTTAATCACAGTAGTGCTGACGTTTTATTTTTTATTAGATGGCGAGAATCTTTGGCAGGGTATATTTAAGAAGTTACCTTTTAATTTTAATCAGCAGCTACTGCAATCACTTCAGCAAAATTTCCAAAATTACTTGATTGGTCAGATAGCTTTGGCTTTACTGATAGGAGTCTCACAGACATTAATGTTTTTAGCTCTTCAAGTCCCGTTTGGTTTACTCTTTGGGTTGGGAATTGGAATTATGAGCTTAATTCCCTTTGGGGATGTGGTAAGTCTTGCCGTAATAACTTTAATCATAGCGTCACACGACTTTTGGCTAGCAGTCAAGGTTTTAGCTGTAGCTATTGTCATTGACCAGTTAATTGACCAGGCGATCGCACCTCGACTCTTGGGTAGTTTTACAGGCATCAGACCAATATGGGTGGTAATTTCTTTACTGCTAGGAACCTATATTGGCGGAGTGCTGGGATTACTGATTGCTGTACCCGTAGCTGGTTTTATCAAAGATGCGATCGATGGTTGGGCTTCTGTTGAGGGTGAAGAAGCATCAGAGATGTTAGCGAAGGAGTCTGCATCTCAATAGGTTAGCAAATTTCATGGAGGTGACTGGTGTGGGCTAGTTCTGATCAATGCCTTAACCGAAAAGTATTGGTTCGCAAACTGTTACCTAAGCAACATTTCTGGGAACTATACCAATGTAACTTCTGTGATTTGTTAGTCAACCAGATGCTTAGGTATAAGTTTTTCCCTAAATATATTGAAATAAATCACCAATTTGAAAGTATTATACAATGTTTTTACCAAGTAGAAGAGGTCATTAATTCTCAAAAAAATAACTTTAGTAGTAATAAAGTATTGAGTTTATTACGACCATATCTTATA
>CAZZXJ010000050.1:0-18037 GCA_964657905.1 uncultured Stigonema sp. | reverse complement strand
TACTTAAAAGCAGGGGTTTTAGCGGTACGCAAGCACGATATTTAAACAGATTGCAGTTTTGGCGAATTGGGAGTACATTGGGAACACAAGGAGTGCAACAGGAGAAAAATCATGTTTCAGACAGCAGGCGCCCAAAAAGAAACGCGGCTTTCCATTCGGGCAACAGAGCCGGAAAAAGCGATACTGGCGCAAGCGGCGCGAGCGTGCCGCACGAATGTAAGCCAGTTTGTGCTGCAAGCATCGCTTAACGCCGCGAAAGCTATTCTTGTGGAGCAAACCGAGTTTCGCTTGCCGCCTGACCAGTGGGAAGCTTTCTGCGAACGTCTTGACGCGCCGCCAAAAGTCATTCCGGGGTTGCGGCAACTGTTCAGCGAACCGGAACCGTTCTAATGCCAGGTGAGCCGTTAAACGCGCCTGTCCTGCTTTCAAAGAGTCACGAAATCGCGGGTTTCGATTGCGGTACGCCGCCGCTTAATGATTTCCTCATGAAATACGCCCTGCAAAATCAGGCAAGCGGCGGAGCCAGAACCTACGTCCTGACACGCGCCGAGCAGGTGATCGGCTATTACAGCCTTACGCCCGCGTCCATATCGCCGGAAGACGCCCCCGCTCGTGTCATCAAAGGGCAGGGGCGTTACCCCGTGGCGGTTATCCTTATGGCGCGGTTTGCGGTGGACAGCCGCGAACAGGGAAAAGGCTTAGGCAAAGCCATGTTCCGCGACGCGCTGCGCCGAGCGCTGAACGGATCGGAAATTATCGGCGGACGCGCTTTCCTCGTCCACGCCAAAGACGAGAAAGCCCGCGCCTTTTACCTTAAATTCGGCATGGAAGAATCCCCGACCAATCCTCTGCACCTACTTTTCCTTTTCAAGGACATTCGGCAATCCCTCGAAGCAGCGAACGACCTATAAGGGGTATTTTCCCGGCTTTGCTGAGTTAAGCAATCCTTGCCACTGCTCAAGAGCGATCGCCTTGACAGTTTGCCCCCGAATGCCAAGGTTAGGCGCTAACACGACTGGGGTATTGGGATATTGATCCAAACAGTGTGCGAACGCTACAACAACGCTACAAACCCTTTTCTTTCACTATCTGCCGCAGTTGTTCTACCATCGAATGTACCTCTGGGAAGAAAGCATCCAGATGTTAATTTTCGTGGCACAAAAGTAACTTAGGGTGACAAACAAAGTCTTCAGTTAACACCAATGTTCTACCGTTCGCCCCTACTCTCAACTAGAACAGAGTTTTTTCTCGTCTGGACTGACCTTAGAATTGGTGTTGAGATAATCGTGCAGCCAAGAGCAAGCATCCTTAATTAAAGAATTCAGTTCCAAGGTTTTCACTTGTTTAGGATCAAAATGCCAAAGTCTGACAGTACCGTCTAAACTGCCGGAAATCAGGGTCTTGCCGTCAGAGCTAAAATTGACACTCATCACAGCATTCCCATGCTCTGGGAAGGTTTTTAGCAGCCGACCATCCAAGCGCCAGACTTTCACCGTTTTGTCTCCACTGGCGGAAGCAATCATTTGACCATCAGGAGAAAAGCTACTGCTATAGACGGCATCCCGATGTCCTTGAAGAGTATGGAGTAGCTGTCCGTCACTACTCCTCCAGAGTTTGACGGTTTGATCAGCACTGCTTGAGGCAATAATTTTGCCGTCGGGACTGAAACTGACGCTAAATATCCATTGGTTATGCCCAGGGAGAGTTCTTAGCAGGCGACCAGTACCACTGCTCCAGAGTTTAATGGTATTGTCAGCACCAGCTGAGGCTATAGTCTTACCGTCGGGGCTGAAACTGACTGCATAAACCTCTGCCTTATGCCCAGAGAGGGTTAGAATCAAAGTGCCATCAATAGTTCTCCAAAGTTTGACAGTGTTATCACGACTTGCAGTCGCAATGGTTTTGCCGTCGGGGCTGAAACTGACCTGATTGACTTGATCTGTATGCCCACTCAAGGTGCGGAGCAGCTGACCATCACTAGTCCTCCAAAGTTTAACGGTTTTATCAGCACTAGCTGAGGCGATGATCTGACCATTGGGAGCAAAGCTGATGCTGTAGACGGCATGACGATGACCTGATAGGGTTCTGAGCAAAGTTCCGTCGCTACGCCGCCAAAGTTTAATGGTTCCGTCCAAACTTCCTGAGGCAACGATCCCCCCTTTGCCAAGAGAACCTCCGGGGGTTGGGGGACTCGGACTGAAACTCACGCTATAAACTCCACCACTATGCCCAGCCAAAATTTGCAGCAGAGAGGTGTCACGACGCTGCCAAAGTCTAATCGTTCCATCCAAACTAGCTGTGGCAATGGTCTTGCCGTTGGGACTGAAACTCACGTCACTAACCCCAGCGTTATGACCTTTGAAAGTTTCTAGTTCTATACCGTTCAGACCCCAAAGTTTGACGGTGTTGTCTTTACTGGCTGAGGCAATTGTCTGACCATCAGGGCTGAAATCAATAGCCAAGACTGAATTGCTATGCCCATAGAGGGTTTTTACTAGATGCCCGTCGCTGCTGTTCCAGATTTTAATAGTCTTGTCTCTACTGGCTGAGGCAATGGTCTTGCCGTCGCGGCTGAAAGTGACACTGTTGATCCAATCGTTATGACCTTTGAGGGTTTTTAACAAGCGACCGTCGCTATTACTCCAAAGTTTGACTGTTTTATCCTCACTGCCTGAAGCTATGGTTTGACCATCGGGACTGAACACAGTGCTAATGACTCCCCCGGTATGCCCTTTGAGGGTTTTGAGCAGGCGACCGTCGCTAGCACTCCAAAGTTTGACACTCATGTCAGCATTGGCGGAGGCAATAGTTTTGCCATCAGGGCTAAAACTAGCCGCTTGGCTATCCACTGGAATGGTTAAGAGTAGGCGACCGTCACTCACTCTCCAGAGTTTAATCGTCTTGTCAACACTGGCGGAGACGATAATCTTACCATCAGGAGCAAAGCTAATGCTAGAGATTACATTACTATGCCCACTGAGGGTTTTTAGCAAGCGACCATCACGACTCCAGATTTTGATAGTCTTGTCTAAACCCACAGAGGCGAGTAGTCGCCCATCAGGACTGAAACTCACACTCACAACCCCAGCACTATGCCCTTCTAAACGGTTGCGTTCTTGAATTCCAGAGACTACCTCCCCAAGCTCACTTACTGTCACCGATTTGACATTTGCTGGTGCGCCAATAGTATTACGAAGCTGTTTCCCAGCCTTGACACTGGCAATGAGTGCCTCAATCTGCTGATTTGATAAAAGATTAGCTTTGGATGACGAATTTAATGCCTCAATTGCGCTCATCTGTGCTTCTCGTCCTTGCCAATAAGCTAACCCGGCGAAACTGCAAGCGGCTATTCCCAAACCGCTCAGTGCAATTACAGCCCTTTGAGCTTGTCTAAGTCTTCTTTTTTCCTGAAGTTGTTGTCGTTTTCTTTCTGCTAAACAACCTTGAATGAAACGTTGCACATCAGCAGACAGCTCATCAGTCCACTTGATATAAATATCTTCTGCCTCTGCTAGCCGCACTCCCTGCAACAAAAAATCAGATTTATGACCACTTTGCAGCCACAGTTGGGAAGCTTGTTCAATTTGCCTTTGTTTTCGTAAGCGATCGCGATTTTCCTCTAACCACCAGCGCAAAGTTGACCAATAACGAATGAGGATTTCATGGGCAACTTCTACCGTTACTGTAGGGAGTGGGGAATGGGGAGTGGGGAGTGGGGAGGACAAGGAGGAAACGGAAGCATCCCTCTCCTTTGTCCCCCTTGTCCCCATTGTCTCCCTATCTCCTCCTACTTCCCCTACCCGTCTGCTACCGTCATCTTCCTCCAAATTTACCACCACTAACTTGGCAGCAATTAACGCGCTAAGGGTTCTTTCTACCAAATGGGTGGGATATTTTTTCACTATCAACTCTGATTTGAATACCCGTCGCCGAGTATCTTCTGTACCCTCACCCAGTTGCGTCAAAGACAGAAAAATCCATTTAGCACACTCTTGGGCTTGGCGATCTAAACTTTCGTAGACTGCCTGACATGATCGCTCTAATGCTCCTTTAATCCCACCTAGTTGTTGTTGATACGCTTTTAAGGTTAACTCACCAGTAACACGATGTTGCCACAACTGCTCTAAAACAAATTCCAGTAAAGGTAAATCTCCTGCCGAGTGGTTGAGATCCCGTAACAGCACTTCCACCAATTCTGGTTCTACTTTTAACCCTACTTGTTGGGCTGGCTGAAGAATCACACGCCGATAATCATCTAAACTTAGTCGGGGTGGAACTAACACACTCGACTCCTGCAAAGCCTGAGCCAGTGTTGGTATTTCTAAACCAGAGGCGATGAAGTCTGCTCGTAAAGTAATAATTAATTTGAAACGGTCACTCGCATATTTTACTGCTCCTAACACCAGTTCTAAAAAGCGTTCTCTGTCTGTCGCTGGCGCTTGGGTGAACAGTTCCTCAAACTGGTCGATAACTAGCACTACAACAGGGTAAGGAAGGCTACGTATCCAGTAAACAAATTCCTCTACTCCTTGGTGCAAGATTTCCTCTACTCCCAGCCGCTGCGCTAATGCATCCATTGGACGTGTTCCTAGGCGAACGTTTCTGATCCACCACTGTTCACTACTAGGAATTTGTTTGCCCAGCCGCAGTGTTGGAATGACACCAGCTTGCACAACAGAAGATTTACCGCTCCCTGAAGCACCGACAACTGCAAGAAATGAAGAGTGCGCCAGTTGGTGAATTAACTGCTGGGTTAAGGTTTCTCTTCCATAAAAATACTGAGAATCTGCTTCAGAAAAAGCACTTAAACCCATATAAGGGCATACTCCCAAATCTAATCCGGCTTTTTGTTCTTGTCGATATTCATCAGTTTTTGCAGGTAGGATTTCTATAATGCCTTGTGTGCCTGATAGCCAAACTTGGAGAGGGATACCAGTATCTGCTAGGGATAGCTGCAGTTGTGCGATCGCACCAGCTGCTGACAAGCCAGATGTAATAGAAGCTGTGCTCAAGGTATGGAGTAAGGTTTGAGCAAATCTCTCTGGTTCATCTGGGGGAGAAGCGTAGGCAATTATACACTGTCCTTGTTGTGAGTCTAGCAGTAAATCTTCTACCCAATCTCGTAGGAACGCGACCCCCCTAGGTTCCCCTTGAACGGGGGGAGTCCATAGGTTCCCTCCCCTTTCATCGGCGGGGTAGGGAGAGGTCTGCGTCTCTACAACAGGACAATCTAAGATGATAATCTGCTTGGCGTTACACAGACGTAACTGTTGTTTCAACCAGGAGCGCTTAATCCGGATATCCTCTGCCAGTACCAACCCTTCCCAAGCTTCAGTTTCTTCTATTCGCCCCCGTAGATAGAGCAGAATTGTTTCTGGTTCTCCCGAGTGCAAATGACGAGCAATAGCAACTCTTACATGATCGGCAGCAGCTTTTGTTGCTTGCAAATACTCTAGTTCAAAACCCCCAGCACTCCCCAGATACTTACTAATCTCTAGTGTTACCTTGCTTGCTGATAGTCCCTCTACTACTACCCCTACCCGATGATCGTTGCGAGGATCAGCTTTTTCTAGTTTAGCTCCGATAATCAATTCCCCAACTCCTTCCACAATTCGTTTAGGAGTTTGCAGAGGATATTCCTGAAAAAGCTGAGTGTCTCCTTTACCTCTTTTCTGCTGATTAATTAACCGTAATTGTTGATTTGTTTTATCTATATATTGTAAAGTATGATGATACACATATTTATATAAACCATCTGCCGAAATTACACCTTGGGAGTCTGCCGCTTCACCCTGTAATCCCCGCATTAAGTAATAAGTAAATACTCCGTGTCCCAGTTCTGGAAACTCCCAGGATTGTTGATTGAGGTCACAAGAAAGCAATGCATAAAATCCTTGACTTTTAGCGGCTACTTGCTGCAATACTGTTACAAATTGCGGTGTAGGATTCAGCAGTGGTTCTACTATTGCTCCTCTGAGTGTCATCCCACCACTATGACAAGCATCCAGCCACACGATCTGATTTTGTGCTGCACAATTACCTAATAATTGCAATAGTTCTTCTAGAGCTAAACCTGTGTTAAGTAAGTTAGATTTTTGCGTATCTGCCAAACATAAAACACCTTGATGAGTGTTTGGCTCTACCATCCCGTGCCCAGAAAAATAAAATAAAACGGTATCAATAGGTTTAGCCGCAGTGGTAATTTGCTGGAGAGTAGCATGCACATTCGCCAAACAAGGCGATTCTGGAGCAAAATCGTGGTATAATCTTATCTCTTTTTGGGAAAATTGTGCCGTTGCATCTCCCAAGGCTTTTGCTAACCCCTGACAATCTACTGCTGAGTAATGCAAGCTTGGTAGTTGCTCATCCTGATATTGATTTACTCCCACAAGCATTATCCACAGCTTGGGTGCTTCTGTTTGTTTGGCTTGAGTTGAGCGACTGGTGGCAACACCGAGTGGAGACATGTTTTTACAAGCTGTGATATCAAATTGGGTTTTTGTTTTCAAATCTTAACTAAAGCTTAATGCTTGAGCGAGACGCATTCGTAAGCATTCAGCCGTCAGTCATCAGCAGCAATCTTGGTATTGGTGGATACGGCTCTTGATGCTGACCGCTAGGAGTGCTAATAGCTGAATGCTTACCAATTTTTAATGACCAGCCGAAACATATCTCTCACTCCTTGTAGTAAAGTTTTGGGTAAGCGTCTTTGCTTGACCCCTTGACTAATTCTCTAGGTCGGCTCGCGTAGTTTTATGCAACCTCGAAAGAACATTGTTGAAATTTTTTCGACTTTTTTGGAATTTGCTGCTGATCGCCTCCGTGGCTGGGCGACGGATGCTAGGCTGCGTCGTAGTATGCAAAATGTCATTAAGCAAACCCCACAAGTAACTTCAGAAAATTTTTGGGTACTTTACTGGTATAGTTATTTGCACCATCCTGAGGTTGGTAGAGTTGCTAAAGAACATCTGATAGCTTACTTACAAGAACCCTGCTACTGGGCATCTCAAAAAACATTTACTAGCTTTGCTAGTAGCCAGTATAAGTTATCAGACTATTTTCAGATAGCGATCGCCCAAGTTGATAGAGTTTTTAAAGGTTTTAACCCCAATAGCAACTTTGTCCTCAAAAACTACGCTAGCACTATCTTTAGTAGTGTCATTCGCGAAACTTTGCGGCAACGTCACGAAGTTGATATTTCTACAGACTGGGGACTTTTGCGAAAAATTACTCAAAAGCGTTTGGTAGAGTCTTTGCAATCCGCCGGCTTATCAGCAGACACTATTACTGCTTACGTCGCCGCCTGGAACTGTTTCAGGTCGCTTTATGTACCAACTCCAGCTAGTAATACGCGCCAACTTCCACAACCAGATGATCAAACTTGGAAGGCGATGGTCAAAGCTTATAACTCAGGACATCAACCGCATATCAACCCACAAACCCTGGAAACCTGGCTGCTAAATTGTGCCAAAGCTGTCCGCAGGTATCTTTATCCAAACTTAACTCCTATAAGTGCTTCCACTGACTTGGAAGATTCTAGCACTTGGCTTGAGAATCTACTAGGGAAAGAACAAGATAGCCTACTCACCCAAATCATTACCCAAGAAGAACAACAAACCAGATATGACCAGCAATCTGATATCAATACAGTGTTAGCAGCAGCAGTTGCCCAATTAGAACTCCCAGCACAAAAGATTTTACAACTTTACTACGGTCAAGGACTAACTCAACAGCAGATTGCCAAACAACTGCAAATAAAACAGTATACTGTCTCGCGACTACTAACAAAAACTAGGGAATCATTGCTGCGGTCTTTAGGTACTTGGAGTAAAGAAAAGCTGCATATCTCTATCACGTCAGACATATTAAAAAATATGAGTGCGGTCATGGAGGAATGGCTGCAAGCTTACTACAACAAATCAATTAATAATTTTTAATTTTTAATTCTTGTACTCCCTCATCTGTCTTATCATCCCCCAATCAACTACCATGACAGCTAACCCCACCGTATTTACTTTTGCTTCTGCAACTGACCTGATTCTAGAAATACCAACCGACACTCAAAATCATGCTTGGCAACAAAGTGAAGCTTTTTCCAACCCGCCTTCTCGGGCTACTGCTTATTTGAATGAACTTTGTCTAAAGACTATCTTGCAGTGGCTGCAAGAGGATATGACACCACAGGCAAAGCCTTGGCCAAATACTGCTGCATTACCCGGTTTTTGGGAACTGGTCAATGGAACTACGATTACATTAGACGGAACTCGATTTGTATTAGTTCCCAGCGAGGCTATTGATATGAGCGAGTTGCGAGTAGCACAAGAATGGGTAGATATACCAAGTTGGGTAGGGGATTATTACTTGGCCGTGCAAGTCGAACCAGATGAAGGCTACGTCAGGGTTTGGGGCTACTGTACTCATAAACAACTCAAAACCAGGGGAACTTATGACGAATGCGATCACACTTATTCCCTCGATAGTACTGATATTATTACAGACATCAGCGTTTTAAGTGTGGCACGACAACTTTGCCCGGAAGAACCTACACGTAGCACTGTAGCATTATTGCCAAGCCTAACGCCAGAACAAGCACAAAACCTGATTTCCCGTCTGGGAGCAAGTGAGATAATTACACCTAGACTGGAGATTCCTTTTCAACTATGGGGAGCATTAATTCAGCATGGGGGTTGGAGACAAAGCTTATATCAACAACGCCTAGGATTACCAGAACAGTGGTCAGTTCTCCAGTGGTTCGATAGCGGCGTTTCTCAACTTGCTGAAGCTATTGGTTGGGGAAGCTTCAGTATGCAACTGAGTGCGGCGGGAGCACGGAGTGTCACAGAAATACAACCAAGGACAATCTTGTCTCGCCAACTAGTCATTGCAGGTCAATCATATGAACTCCGAATTATACCACAAAGCGTAGGACAATCCACAATTTGGCGCTTTGAGTTGCGTAACATTGCAGTCGGAGCAGCCGTTCCTGGTGGTTTTCAACTCAGACTACTGACCGAAGATTTACAACCCTTTCCCAATAACCAGGATATAGCAACAACTGCCGTGGAACAACTTTTCGTAGAAGTTGCTCTTGAACCCGGTGAAGGTATAGTCTGGGAAATAAAACCCCTTCCGGAAAACTACGATCAAGAAATACTGAGATTTTAAGCTCATGAATCAGAATGTGATTGGCGTTGCCGTTGTTGGCACGGGATTTGGTCAAAAAGTGCATATTCCGGGATTTCGAGAGCATCCTCGTACAAAGGTAGTTGCTGTATATCACCGAGACTTAGAAAAAGCTCAAGCGATCGCACAATCCCACAATATTCCTCAAGCCTGCGACACAATAGCAGATCTTGTAAAATTGCCACAGGTGCAAGCTGTCAGCATTTCTACACCGCCATTTTTGCACTATGAAATGGCAAAAACAGTGCTGGAAGCAGGGAAACATTTATTACTAGAAAAACCCACAACTTTGAATGCAATTGAAGCAAAAGAACTGTATCAACTAGCACTTAACAAAGGCGTAGTTGCTACTGTAGACTTTGAATTTCGCTTTGTCCCAGGCTGGCAGCTTTTTTATCAACTCTTATCAGAAGGCTATGTGGGTAAGACGCGCCTGATTAAAATTGATTGGTTAGGATCTTCTCGTGCTGATGCTAAACGTCCTTGGAATTGGTATTCACGTCAAGACCAGGGAGGCGGTGCATTAGGGTCTTTAGGTTCCCACACACTTGATTATATTCACTGGTTATTTAATCCTGTACGCAGATTAAGCGCTCATTTGGATACGGCTATTCCCCAACGACCAGACCCGGTAACTGGGGAATTAAAGCCAGTAGATAGCGATGACACCTGTATGCTAATGCTTTCTTTGGCAGATGGCACACTATGCCAAGTTTCCATCAGTGCTGTGGTTCATGCACAGCGTACGCATTGGCTAGAAGTTTATGGCGATCTCGGTACTTTAGTTTTGGGAAGTGAAAATCAAAAAGATTACATACATGAATTCCGTGTTTGGGCATCCCTTGCAGGTAAACCTTTGGCTGAGGTAGAAATTCCCAATCAGTTACTATTTCCACAAAAACACGCTGACGGTCGAATTTCTGCCTTCATTCGCGTAGTAGACCAATGGGTGCAAGGAATTGAGCGCGGCGAGGCGATGCTTCCATCTTTGAGAGAAGGAGTTTATTCCCAGTTGTTAATGGATTTATCTCATAAATCAAATGCTACAGGTAATTGGGTAGATGTACCAAACTTGGACGAATTTCTGGTCATCTAGTTCAGCACTAACTCATTCCGTAGGTAGATTGAAACTAAGTGGCAAAATTTCCAAGATAGATTTATAAAACTTAACAATTTTTAAGTCTTGGATGAATACACTTTGTCGGTTTTCCTGGGGATGGAAAAATGGTTATTAAGGAAAGTAAGCGCTTGCTCTTCGTTGCTGACTTTCCTGGGGCACAATACTCTTACGAGTCCCAAGCTTTAGTCCAAAAAGCGCCGTCACCGCATTGTGAAGTCTGCGTGATTGTTCCAGTTCGCAATGAAGCCCAGATGTTGCCAGCAACCCTCGCTGCTTTGGCACATCAAGTTGACCTAGAAGGACAGCGTTTAGACCCTAGGCGCTATGAAATAATTTTACTCTGTAATAATTGTAGCGATGATTCAGGGGCGATCGCCCGGAGTGAGGCTCAACAACATCCAGGCCTAGCACTGCACGTAGTTGAACTCACTCTGCCGCCGGCAGAAGCTTACATTGGTCGAGTCCGCCAGATTGTGATGGACGAGGCATATCGCCGCTTGAGTAGTTTAGGACGCACACGAGGGGTGATTGCCTCAACCGATGGCGACTCGCAGGTCAGCCCTACTTGGATCGCCGCCACCCTACATGAAATTGCCTTTGGTGCAGATGCGGTGTTTGGACGAATTCTTACTGATCGCGCTAGTCGGTCAGCTTTAGATCCTTACGCCAGAGTGTGCCATCTGCGTGAGGTAGGCTATCGCTACTTGATTACAGAGTTAGAATCACACCTTGACCCCGACCCCTATGACAGTTTTCCCCGGCACTATCAACACTATGGGGCAAGTTTGGCGGTGACTGCACAGATGTATGCACTGGCAGGAGGCTTACCGCCCGTGCGGACTCCCGAAGATGTAGCGTTTTACCGTGCCTTGGTGCGGGTGAATGCCCGGAGTCGCCACAGTCCACTCGTGCGGGTAGTAACTTCGGCTAGACTTACCGGACGCACTAGCATTGGTTTGGCGAACCAGTTGAGTGAGTGGTCATCCATGGGACGGCAACAGCAACCGTTTTTGGTTGAGTCGGCGGCGGCTATTGAAACTCGTTTCCTCTGCCGTCACCAATTACGAGTCATGTGGAAGTGCGTCCTCAACGGCTATCAACCAACTCATACCCATATAGTACCCTTGGCTGACACCCTGGGAGTTCCAGCCCAGTGGCTTGCCCAAGAGTTAGCACAACCATATACCTTTGGTCAGTTGTTTGAACAAGTTGAACAATGCCAGCAGCAGTCAGGAATTTGGCTTTCTCGATGGGAAAAAGTGGAAATTCGGCAAGCAATTCAGGATTTGCGATCGCGCCTTGAGAGTTTGCGTCGTGGAAAGCTAAACTGAAAACAGACCTATCTGATAGATCTTCAATGAATGTTGCGACACCTAAGCGGTTTACGATCAACGAGTATCATCGGCTGATTGAACTCGGATTTCTCACAGAAGGCGATCGCATTGAATTGATTCGAGGAGAACTGATTCAAATGACTGCAAAGGGAACGCGGCATACAGTGTGTAGTTCTATCCTATGCCGCCAACTGGATCGGCTTGCAGGAGATCGCGCAGTCATCCGTGGTCAAGATCCTATCACCCTTCCCAATCAGAGTCAGCCTGAGCCGGATGTCGTCATTGCACGAGGAACAGATGAGGACTATCTCGATCATCATCCCTATGCTGAAAATATTTTGTTGGTGATCGAAATCTCGGACAAAACCTTAGATTATGACCAAACAACCAAGCTATCGTTGTATGCGGAAGCAGGAATTTCCCATTACTGGATTGTGAATTTGCCGGATCGTCAACTTGAGCGTCACAGCCTACCGTATCAAAATGCGCAGAGCAAGTTTAGCTATCTCAATAAGCAAATTTCTCTATCGAACCAGTCAGTTCCAATTCCTGGGTTTGAAGATGCCTTATTGGACTTGACTCGGCTTTTTCTATGAAAATGCTGCTGACTGATTTGGTTGGTGCGACTTTTGCCTCTAACAGTCTCCTGTAGCTTGGGAAACCCTCCGATAGCGCTGCCTCCTCTGCGCCTGGTGCGGTTCGTTAATAGGTATTTTTTCGGCGGGAAGGGAGTAGTTTTAGCTTGTCTTACTTAACACACGCTCAAACAAGTCAAGCCGATATTGTTCCTCGCGTTGACCTTTTAAATGCCGCAGTTTAGTGGGGGTCAACTCAAAAAACGAGTCGTGAACCTGATCGCCACTTAGGGGATAATCACGGGCATAGAGTGTCCAGTGAACTAAAAGCAGATGTCCCCCTGGTTGCAAGTGTTCCAGAATGGCAGCTTGTGCTTTTTTCATGTCTGACCAGCACCAGTAGTAGCCTACTTCCGAAACCAGAGTCAAATCAAACGTTTCCTCAGGATATTGCTCTGGGACGCGCATAATCCCAAATCGTACCTGCGGGAGGTACTGACAGCGCTTAATTGCCTTGTTCTGTGCCAGCTTTGACACATCCACAGAAAGCAGGGAGTCGCATTTCGGGGCTAGCTTCTCAGTCAAAACGCCAATGGAACCACCAATTTCAAAAGCAGACCGATAGCGCTGCTTAGGCAAAGCTGCGATTGTGGCAGCATATTTGTGTGCTTCGTATTCACTTGTCTCAAACTTCCACGGATCGGGATCTTCGCTGTAGAGTTGATCGAAGTAACTGGGAGGTAGGGAGTCGGGTTGTAAAGGGTTCATCGTGTTTCCTCCAAATAAACTTCCCAAGGACGGGTGAAGTTCACTAGCATTTCGGGAGTTAGGCGAAAGCCTTCTGGGTCATCGTCAATTAAGTCTGTGGTTTGGGAGCGATAGGCGGAGATCGCCTGCTGTTTCAACTCCACCACTTCCTCAATATTTAATCGCCAAGTTGTTACCTGTGGCTGGGGAGTGGGGAGTGGGGATGTTGTCAATGTTGCTCCTCCATCTCCCCACTCCCCACTGCTGTTAGGGCGGGGTAACCCCGCCCCTACCCACGCCCCTTTCTCCCGTTGAAGAGGGTCCCAGTCCCAGATGGGATACTCGATAAATCGGGGCGATAGGCGCAACTTAACCAGTGCGGTGTGAATTAACTTCCAAGTTGATCGGTGGTCTGGGTGAGGGTCGTACCGCCACGGTAAAAAGATAATTTGCGGGGCGACTTCTGTTATATAGGCACGACAACTCGCCACTGCACTGTTGTCATGTGTCGGAATTGACCCATCTTGCAAACGTAAAAAAGTGACCGCATTAGCTTCCAAACCTAACACTGAGAGCGCTAATAGTGTTTCGCTTTCACGCAATGCCTGGAGTGCAGGTGCGGGATACTTCTGAGAACGGGGGTGTGAAAGCGTACCGTTACTGATTACCAAAACTCGCAGATCACAATTCAGGGAACGCAGTAGAGCGATCGCACCACCACAACCCAACGTCTCATCATCTGGATGAGGTGCAACGACTAGCACCGGACTGTGGGCGATTTGTTTGACTGAACGCCAAGGCAAAACGCTAGGATTGCTTAGGGGTGATGCACCCACCACCTGATTATTCATGATTCCAAAGTGAGCGAGCAGGATGACTTTGAGCTAGGACGTACTGTCCAACATTGCAGAGTGCCGCATCAAAGGCAGGTTGACGCAGGTACAGGGTTAAATCCCGGATAATGCGTTCCATCTGATTTGGCGGTAGCAACCCGCGAGTACCAACACTCCGCTCGCACATCTGCATCACATCGATGCATATTTGTTCAATTGCTGTGCGCACCATATTTGCGTAGGCGACGAGTTGGTCTGCTTGCGGGTTGAGAACTGTGGAATAGCCACCAAATACAGGCGCATATGCTGCTACCATATCAGCTGCCCCCCGTAGCCAGAGATTACCACTTTCAATGGCGATCGCCATCCTGCCTAGGCGTTCCTTTTGGTATGGGTCATTTGTATATTCTAACTTCTGGAGATACTGGCGAGTGTGGTCAAACAGTGCTTCTGCCCCACCTAGTTGCACCGCAGCAAACCGAATGACTCCCGCAGACAACCAAGGCTGTCGATGGTAGTCCCCTGACTCGCCGATTAATGCGCTTTGCTCCAACTCAACGCCGCTAAAATCTACTTTGTAGCTAGCAGTTGCTCGCATCCCACAAGGTTGCCACCAAGCAGGGTCACTAACTGTAGCAACTTCATCCATGGGCACAACGCACATCTGCCAACCGCCTGACGGCAACACTCCATTTACAAAGGGACGTTCAACGTAGCCTGCTCCGGTACAAAAGGTTTTAGAACCGGACAGCGCATACTTGGAGCCGCCAAGAGGAATAACCTTAACACCATCAGAGGCTTCAGCATTCCAAACGCCGAAGATTTTGTGGCGATCTCGGGCATCACTGGCGTAAAGAGTGATTTGTTCTCTGGTGCCAAAGGTCTGAATCAGTTGCAGCGCGTTGACGTGCCCCTCATAAATTCGACCAACCGCCAAGTTACCACGCCCCATTTGCTTCAGCAGCATCAGCATTTCGTGGCTTTGATTGGCATCAATCCCTGCGCCCCACCCGCCTAAATCCCGGTGCAACGGTGCAGCCAACAAGCCGCTACTCGCAATTAACTCAAACTCGCTCTTAGGAAAAGCGCCATTGTAATCTATGGCGGTAGCGTTGGCTGCACAATAATCAGCTATTTCTGTGGCACGTATGAGGGATTGGGCAATGCTTGAATCATGGCTTTCCTGGGTGACGACAGGCTTTGATAGTTGAGTGGTAATAGTCGCCTCCTTTGTGTGACCTTTCTTCGTATAATACTGAAGATAATCAAATCAAGTCTGCTAATACCTCTATCTTCTGCGTGATTTTGCGATCAACAAAACAAGCGTAAGATGTGAGGATGCGGAAACAGTATTGCAGATTAGATACCAGTAGTACTCGCTCAATATCACCCGATTGGGTGACCCGACTGGATGAAGTTTAATTACCGCCCTCTATATTATTCTAGGTGACAACCAGCAAAGAGCAATTAGCCACTAGCTGATAACAACAAAGTCTACTCACACACTAGGCTATGAACAAGCAAGAAAAAGCAAATATAAAACTAGCATATCAAACAGCGGCAGAACTAGCTTATATGGTAGCTGTTGGTTTGAGTACAGTAAAACAAAACCAGACCATAGAAGAATTGACGCACAAGCAACAACAGCAATCAGGATGATACTAGGGTGTAAAAAGCGCAAGCGCCACTGTTCATAAATAAAGTGACATTTTTCGATAATGAAACAAAAGCATGGCAAACAGCGGACTCTACTTGAAAAAACATCTTTATAGCAGTTCTCACAGAACAGTGAAATACAGGAGCCAGAACAGCAGGAGGATTAGCCCGCTCTCGCGGTGACTGGCTTATTGCTTGTAGGGGCACAACAATTTTGTGCCCAAGGAGCGTGTATTGTATCAAAACGAGAAGCTCTATATTCTCTAGGGCAAAATAGAGACAGGTATCCCTCAATTCCCAATATGAGCTACTGCCTCAATCCTAGCTGTCCAACGCCCCAAAATACAAATGATGGCAACTTTTGCCTGACTTGTGGTGCCAAATTACTCATCAAAGAACGCTACCGCGCTATCAAACCCATAGGACAAGGTGGTTTTGGCAGAACCTTCTTAGCAGTGGATGAAGATAAACCGTCCAAACCGCGTTGCGTAATCAAGCAATTTTATCCCCAATCTCAAGGCACGCACACAGTACAGAAAGCAGTGGAGTTATTTACCCAAGAAGCGATGCGTTTAGATGAGTTGGGCCTTCATCCACAAATTCCCGAACTGCTAGCATATTTTACCCAAGACGATAGACAGTATCTCGTCCAAGAATTTATCGACGGGCAAAACTTAGCGCAAGAATTAGCAGAAAAGGGCGCTTTCAACGAAAGTCAAATTTTGCAATTACTAAATGATTTATTGCCAGTGCTGCAATTTTTTCATACAAGACAAGTCATTCACAGAGACATTAAACCAGAAAATATTATTCGTCGATCCCCCCTCAGTCCCCCCTTTTTAAGGGGGGAAGAAATTATTGCCTCCCAAACTTGGGGGGATCTAGTTTTAGTAGATTTTGGCGCTGCTAAAATTGCCACCGACACTGCTTTAAACAGCATTGGCACTAGTATTGGTAGCCCGGAATATGTAGCACCTGAACAACTCAGAGGAAAAGCTGTTTTTGCCAGCGACATTTACAGCTTAGGTGCTACTTGTATTCATCTATTAACTCAGCATTCTCCCTTTGACTTATACGACATTCATAACGAAGCTTGGATTTGGCAACAATACTTGAAGACTCCTGTAAGCAATCAGTTGAGTCACATACTAGAGAAAATGTTAGAAAGTGCCGTCATTCGACGCTACCAAACAGTAGATGAAATCCTCCTCGACTTGAAGGCAACACCTACACCCGCCTCTGTAAACAAAGCTATCAGTGAAATTGATAAAGAACTAGAGGAAATGAAAACAATATTTCTTAACCGTGGCAAACCCAAACGCAACATTAATACTGAACCGCCACAAAAACCCCAGCCCTCCAGCACAAGCAAAATAGATGAAGAATTAAAAGAAGTAAAAGCCCAATATAAAAATTACGAATTATGAATTATGAATTATGAAAAGTTTTAGAATTTATCCCACATTTTGCAGGTATTAGGTGAGTAGATAATATTTTCGGCAGGGTGCAGCAAGAAACTCTAGAATTCAACGACGCTCATCGGTAAGATGGACAATATGTTTGACATAGGCGATCGCCTATGTACTTGCTTTTGACTTAGTATAAAGGAATAGGTTCGTCAAAAAATGTATAATTAAATACATTGCAGATGTAACAAATAAATTCAGCTTTATTGCTTCATGCGTCGAGACTCAATATTTTACAAACTGTTTCAACAATCCCCCACACTGCTATTTGAACTATTGAAAAATCCTCCGACAAATGCCGACGCTTACCGATTTGATTCGGTAGCTGTCAAAGAACCTAAATTTGAGATTGACGGGGTATTTCTACCACCAGAAAACGAAGGTGCAGGAGTAGTATATTTCTGTGAGGTGCAGTTCCAGAAAGATGAACAACTTTACGAAAGGGTATTTGCAGAATCCTCGTTATATTTCTATCGCAACCGTGCTAGATTTAGTGACTGGCAAGCAGTGATAATTTACCCGACACGCAGTATCGAACAAAGCGATATTCATCCTCATCGAACCCTACTCAACTCAAACCAAGTGCATCGGGTGTATTTGGATGAGTTGGGGGATATTCGCGACTTACCTTTATGGGTAGCGTTGATGGTATTAACCACCGTAGAGTCAGAACAAGCACCAGAACAAGCAAGGTATTTGTTAACCAGAACCCGTCAAGAAGTACCTTCGACCTCAAGTCGCGCCATAATAGAAATGCTAACGACGATTATGGTGTACAAATTTGAAAAATTGAGCCAAAGGGAGGTAGAGTCTATGCTAGGAATAACACTACAGCAAACGCAAGTGTACCGCGAAATTAAAGAAGAAGGAATAAAAGAAGGACGACACGAAGAAGCAGCTAACCTGGTTATTCGATTGATGAGTAAGCGGATTGGGCAGAAACTCTCTGATGAAATAGTAGCACGAATTTCTGGTTTACCATTGCCTGTTCTCGAAGATTTGAGCGAAGCACTGTTAGATTTTACCAGTTTGGCTGATTTGCAAGCTTGGTTAAATAATATCTGATTGAACAAATAAATTCAGCTTTATTGCTTCATGCGTCGAGACTCAATATTTTACAAAC
>CAZZXJ010000049.1:0-18112 GCA_964657905.1 uncultured Stigonema sp. | reverse complement strand
AAGTGAGGGGATTATTAAGGTATGTCTTACACAAATAGAGTAGGCGATGATGTTATAAATGAGCCTGGTGTAGTAGCTCGAATTGGTGATTACCATGACCGTGTTCGCTGGGGACCAATTATTTCTGGGTTGTTGGTTTCCCTAGCGACTCAGTTAATTTTAAGCGCCTTATTCAGTGCAATTGGAGCAGGTAGTATTGAAGACTCAGGTAGACCTAGATCAATTGCATCTGACGTTGCTGGGAATGTAGGGATTTGGTCAACCATCGGCTTGTTAATTTCCCTCTTTACTGGTGGTTGGGTTACAGCCCGTGCTTGTGGTCCAATGAACCGCAATACGGCTCTTCTCAACGGCGCAATTCTCTGGGCAACAACTTTGGCATTTAGTTCTTGGCTATTGGCAAGTGGTGTATCTGGTGCTTTTGGTGTTGCTGCTTCCAATGCAGGGGCGGTTGTCAACCAAGTGCAACAGCAAGGTACTAACTTATCGCAGAATGCGCCTAAAGTATCCGCCCAACAAGCTCGTGAGATTGCGGCAAATTTACGTTCGGGATTGTGGTGGTTTGTCTTCGGTTCCTTATTAGGTTTACTTGCCTCAATGGTTGGCGCAGCGGCTGGCGCTCGCAGTCCGCGTACTAACAATTACACCTAAAAAATTTTCTGGAAAACAAAATGTCAATACTGTTTATAGCACCCTTTACGGGGTGCTTTTTTGTTAATAGTCATTAGTCATTAGTCATTAGCAAGAATAAAGGACAAATGACAAACTTTACCACTTCAAATATGAAGCCTCGATTCCCTGTTCTCGGCGAATCTTGCCATCTTTCTCAAACCAAGCGATAATTTGCTGCACTGTCAAATCTTCAACGGCTACGTTGTACTCTTGAGCAATGTGGTTTAAAAGCTTAAGTGAAGAAATCGTCAATCTAGTTAAAAATTTCTCCGGGGAAGACAGTAAAGCAGCATCTACCTTTGCTGACTCTTCTAGCGTTAGAAATTGTGTGGAAGGTTGCTGTGGTGTTGAGTCCATAAATTATATCTAGAACTTCTTCGCAAATCGGTAACTTGTAGTAGGTAATGGGAAAATATGATTGGTAAAACCTATTACTTATTACTTATTATTTCTGACATAAAATTAATGTGAAAAATCAATTTATTCATTCTTGTTTTGTTTTCGTGCTTGTACTAAATAGCCGCAGCGGTGTTCACCGTTGATCATCCAATGGGTGCGCTCTACTGTACAGTCGGGTAGCACAGCGGCAAACATTTCTAATTCATGACCACATACACTAGGGAATGACTCGGCAACGTTGGAAATCGCACAATTATGCTCAGTTAAGATAAAACAATCGCCCTGTGATGACTCACTCGCATCGACAGGGTGACACTCAGCCATGAAGCCTTCAGCTTTTCTCAGTTCTACCAAGGTTGCCACTCTCTGCGCAAGCGTTGCATTACCCAAGCGCTCTCGATATAAGAGAGTTTTACGTTCCCACTGTTTTCGTAAAATCGAACTTACCTGATCGCGTCCCACTGTTTCTGCTAACGTATCCAGTAAAGAAACAGCGAATTGACCGTAGCTATCACCAAAGTACTCACTCACTGTCCGACTCAGGCGATCGCGTCCCTGACGACTCAAGTGATAAATATGCTGAGGACGTCCCATCCCCGCCTGCACCGGCGAGAACAAAATTAGCTTCTCTGCCTCCAAATCCTTGAGATGACGGCGAATTGCTTGGGGGCTAACATCTAGATCTGCGGCTAGCTGGAGCGCTTTTGCTTGTGAGTGTTTCAGGAGATATTCTAGGATATCTTGCTTAGTTGAGGACTGGTGGGTAATCGCCATCTTCGTCCCATAAATTTATTGGAAAATTTGACTTGGACAACATTGTTGTTGTTAATCTAGCGTAAAATGAAGATATATTAAACAACATAGTTGTTGTTTTAGTGTCTATCCTTATAATAGCAGCCGTATAACAACTCGGCGACTGTCCATGGGAATCAAGGGCAAATAGCCTGTCTCCCATCCTTAAAGAGATTCCCAACTGTACCACAGAGAAAATTAACGATGAGTGCCACTGTCAAGACCTTAGTCAACCAGCCCTACAAGTACGGCTTTGTCACTGACATTGAAGCCGACACAATTCCCCGTGGACTGAACGAGGACATTGTTCGCCTGATCTCCGCGAAGAAGAATGAGCCGGAGTTTATGCTGGAATTTCGCCTCAGAGCTTACCGCCAGTGGCTAAAAATGACAGAACCAACTTGGCCCAGCGTCAAGTATCCGCCAATTAATTATCAGGATATCATCTACTACTCAGCACCAAAGAAGCAGAGTCAGAAAAAGCTGAACAGCTTGGACGAAGTTGATCCAGCCATCTTAGAAACCTTTGAGAAGCTAGGGATTTCCCTGTCCGAACAGAAGCGACTTTCCAACGTTGCAGTTGATGCGATTTTTGACAGCGTTTCCATCGCTACCACTTTCAAGGAAAAGCTCTTTAAAGAAGGCGTCATCTTCTGCTCTATTTCCGAAGCTTTGCAGGAATACCCGGAATTGGTGAAGAAGTACTTAGGTAGCGTTGTTCCACCAGCAGATAACTACTTTGCTGCTCTGAATGCCGCTGTATTCAGTGATGGTTCCTTCGTTTATATCCCTAAAGGCGTGAAATGCCCGATGGAACTGTCTACCTACTTCCGCATTAATAACGGGGACACAGGACAATTCGAGCGGACACTGATTATCGCCGAGGAAGACAGCCACGTTTCTTATCTGGAAGGCTGTACCGCGCCAATGTACGATACCAACCAGTTGCACGCGGCTGTTGTAGAACTCGTCGCTCTTGACAATGCCGAGATTAAATACTCTACCGTACAGAACTGGTACGCTGGCGATGCTAACGGCAAAGGTGGTATTTACAACTTCGTCACCAAGCGCGGTTTATGTCAAGGTGTGAATTCCAAGATTTCTTGGACACAAGTAGAGACAGGGAGTGCCATCACTTGGAAGTATCCTAGCTGTGTATTGGTGGGTGATAACTCCGTGGGTGAGTTCTACTCTGTGGCGCTGACAAATCACATGCAGCAAGCAGACACTGGCACTAAGATGATTCACATCGGCAAAAATACTCGCAGCACGATTATTTCTAAGGGAATTTCAGCCGGGAAATCCAGCAACAGCTATCGGGGTTTGGTGAAAATAAATCCGAAGGCAGAAGGAGCAAGAAACTATTCCCAGTGCGACTCGATGCTGATTGGGGATAATGCCCATGCCAATACTTTCCCCAATATCCAAGTGCAAAATAAGGCTGCGAAGGTGGAGCATGAAGCTTCCACTTCTAAGATTGGGGAAGACCAACTATTCTACTTCGCGCAGCGAGGCATTTCGGCAGAAGATGCTGTTTCCATGATGGTTAGCGGTTTCTGTAAGGATGTGTTTAATCAACTGCCGATGGAGTTCGCGGTGGAAGCTGATAAGCTGTTGAGTCTGAAGTTGGAAGGTAGTGTGGGTTAGAAATGAATCGCCAAGGAGGCAGATACATGCAGATGAAATATTACAAATTATCTAAGTTAAGGTGTGTGTATCTGCGGGTTAAATAACGAACCGCGAAGACGCAAAGGGCGCGAAGGAAGAAGAGAGAGAAGATGATTGTTGAAAATAGTGAAGTGGTGCTGTCGGTAAGGGATTTGACAGCTGATGTTGACGGAACGTCGGTTCTCAAGGGTGTGAATCTTGAGGTGCGTTTGGGTGAGATGCATGCGATTATGGGACCTAATGGTTCGGGGAAGAGTACTTTCTCGAAGGTGTTGGCTGGACATCCGGCGTATAAGGTGACTGGCGGTGAGGTGATTTTCCAAGGGCAAAATTTGCTGGAGATGGAACCGGAGGAACGTGCTAGGGCTGGTGTATTTTTGGCGTTTCAGTATCCGCTAGAAATTCCTGGTGTGAGCAATTTGGATTTCTTGCGGGTAGCTTACAATTCCCGCCGTAAGGCGCAGGGTTTAGAGGAATTGGATGCGTTTGATTTTGATGATTTGATAGAGCAAAAGCTGGAAGTGGTGAAGATGAATCCGGCTTTCCTCAGCCGCAGTTTGAATGAGGGCTTTTCTGGTGGTGAGAAGAAGCGGAATGAAATCCTGCAGATGGCGCTACTGGAACCGAAATTGGCAATTTTGGATGAGACTGATTCTGGTTTGGATATTGATGCGCTGAAAATTGTGGCAAATGGGGTAAACCAATTGGCTAACCCGGAAAATGCCACGATTATGATTACCCACTACCAGCGGTTACTCAACTATATTGTGCCTGACTATATTCATGTAATGGCAAATGGTCGAATTGTGATCTGCGGTGGTAAGGAACTGGCGCTGGAGTTAGAATCCCGTGGTTATGACTGGATTCTTGAGGAAGTTGTGACTGAGGTGGCTGTGTAATGTCTATTCAAGTTTCTCCCAGTGCAATTCCTGACTCAACTTCTGCTGTGCTAGATAGAGATACTTATCTGAGTGGGTTGTTAAATCATCTTGTAGAGACGCAATCAGTGGCGTCTCTACAGGATGTTTGGTTGCAGGAATTACGCGATCAGGCCGCCCTTTGGGTGCGTCAATCCACTCTCCCCACTACCCGCGACGAAGAATGGCGCTTGACTGATTTGTCTTCTCTACGCCAAGTGCAATTTAATCTAGAGACGCGATCGGTTGCGTCTTTACAAATAGACATCGCGCCGTTAACCCTACCAGAAGCTGCTCACAGTCGCTTGGTGTTTGTTAATGGCGTTTATGCGCCTGAGTTATCAGCAGTTGCAGGTTTACCTGATGGTGTTGTTGTCAGTAATTTGGCTGGTTTGTCTGTAGAGACGTTGCATGCAGCGTCTTTACACTCCCGTGTGCGCGAGTATTTGGCTTGTGCTCCGGGAGGGCAGGAAGTGTTTACTGCTCTTAATACTACAGGGATGAGTGATGTCGCTGTGGTTTGGGTGGCGAAAAATGTAGTGGTTGAGACTCCAATTCATTTGCTGTTTATTTCTGCTGCTGGTGAGACGCCAACGCTTTGTTCACCGCGTTGTTTGGTGGTGGCGGAAAGTGGTTCTCGCTTGTGTTTGGTGGAGGAGTATACGAACCGCAGAGGCGCCAAGGAAGAGGTTTACTTTACGAATGCGGTGACGGAGATTTGGTTGGAGGATAATGCTCAGGTAACTCACACTAGGGTACAGCAGGATGGGGCGTCGGCTTTCCATGTTGGGAAGAGTGCTATTTCCCAAGGGCGTTACAGTCGATATATGTGTCATGCGATCGCTCTGGGTGGGAAGCTGTCGCGTCACAATTTAGAGATTTTGCAAACTGGGGAGCAAACGGAAACAACTCTCAATGGGTTGACGATGATTGGGGGGAACCAGTTGGCGGATACTCACAGTGAGATCGCCCTGAATTATCCCCAGGGTACGAGTCGGCAATTACATAAGTGTATTGTTGGCGATCGCGCTCATTCAGTGTTCAACGGCAAAATTTTTGTTCCCAAACCTGCGCAGTTGACAAATGCAACCCAGTTGAATCGCAATTTGCTGTTATCATCTAAAGCTAGAGTTGATACCAAACCACAACTAGAAATTACTGCTGATAATGTTAAATGCGCTCACGGTGCTACGGTCAGTCAGTTGGAAGATGATGAAATTTTCTACCTGCAAAGCCGAGGTATCAATGAAAACGATGCTCGCAACTTATTAATTAACGCCTTTGCCGCCGAAATTATCAACCAAATACCAGTTCTCTCCTTGCGAGAAAGACTCACACAATTGGTTAGTAGTTAGTAGTTAGTGGTTAGTAGGAATTTTTAACAACTAACAACTAACAACTAACAATCAACATTCCTATGACCTTTACCCAACAAAAAACCCTTGCAGATAAAGTCCGATCTGATTTCCCAATATTACACCAGGAAGTTAACGGCAAACCTTTAGTCTACTTTGACAATGCCGCCACATCCCAAAAACCTTTGCTCGTACTCAATACCCTCCGGGATTACTACGAGCAGTACAATTCTAATGTGCATCGCGGTGTGCATACCCTTAGCGCCAAAGCTACGGATGCTTATGAAGCAGCGCGAGACAAGGTTGCTAATTTCATCAATGCTGCATCGCGCCAGGAAATTGTCTTTACCCGCAATGCAACTGAGGCGATCAACTTGGTTGCTTACAGTTGGGGAATGACTAACTTGCAGCCGGGAGATGAAATTATTCTGTCGGTGATGGAACACCACAGTAATTTGGTACCTTGGCATTTTGTGGCGCAAAAAACGGGTGCGGTGCTGAAGTTTGTCGAACTGACTCCAGAAGAAACGTTTGATTTAGAACAATTCAACAAGCTGATTTCTGACAAGACGAAGCTGGTGTCTGTAGTTCATGTCTCTAACACTTTGGGTTGTATTAACCCAGTGAAGGAGATTTGTGCGATCGCTCACAAATACGGTGCAAAAGTATTAATTGATGCTTGCCAAAGTGTGCCACATATGCCCATCGATGTACAGCAGATTGACTGTGACTGGTTGGTGGCGTCTGGGCACAAAATGTGTGCCCCAACTGGCATTGGTTTTTTGTACGGCAAGTTGGAATTGCTACGGTCAATGCCTCCCTTCTTGGGTGGTGGTGAGATGATTGCGGAGGTGTTTTTAGACCATTCTACGTACGCAGATTTACCACATAAATTTGAAGCAGGCACACCCACAATTGGAGAGGTGATCGGTCTTGGTGCAGCGGTAGACTACCTCACTGGTATTGGCTTAGATAAAATCTATGCCTACGAATCAGAGTTGACTAGCTATCTATTCGAGCAGCTAGGACAAATTCCAGAAATTCGCATCTATGGTCCTAAACCTATGGTAGCAGGTTTGGGCAGAGCAGCTTTGGCTGCTTTTACTGCTGGCAATATTCACGCCAACGACTTATCTACATTATTAGATCAAGAAGGTGTTGCTATCCGTTCTGGACATCACTGCACCCAACCATTACATCGCTATTTAGTTATTGCGGCGACTGCACGGGCAAGTTTATCTTTCTACAATACCCGTGAAGAAATTGATGTTTTCATCAAGGCGTTGAAGGAAACTCTTGACTTTTTTAGCAGTTTCTTTAAATGAAGAAATATCCGCCTACAGGTTGTAGAGACGTTAGGGAACTCCAACAAATAAATTATCCAATATTGTGGGGTGGGCTTCTAGCCCGCCCAGTTCAGAGGGCGGGGTAACCCCGCCCCTACAATTTGGGACAATTTATTTCTTGGTGTTCCCTAAGGCAAATCATATTGGTTCTCCACTAAGTATTTCTTCTATTGCCAACCTCAAGTATGATTGCTACCTCAAGCCCTGCTGAACAAAGAACAGTGCTACAGAATATTAGCTGGGAGACTTTTGAAGCCTTACTGCAAGATACAGGTGAGGACAGAGGTTCTCGATTTGCTTATGACTGTGGCACTTTAGAAATTATGACCCCGCTCTTTGAACATGAAAACCCCAAAATTCAATTTGACCGTTTTATCTTTGCCTTAGCTGAAGAACTAGAAATTGAAATTAAAAGTGCGGGTTCTACAACATTGAAGCGGCGATTAGCAAAGCGAGGAATAGAGCCTGATAATTGCTACTATATTCAAACTGAACCGAAAATCAAAGGTCAGCAAAAACTCGATTTAGAAAAAGATCCGCCGCCTGACTTGGCGATTGAGATTGATATTACTAGCAGTTCAGTTAACAAACTTGGGATTTACTCAGCATTGGGTATAGCTGAACTGTGGAGACATAACGGGCGAGATTTAAAATTTTATCAACTGCTAGAAGGGCAATACATTGAGTGCGAGTTTAGCATTGCCTTTCCCCTCGTACCGGTAAATGAAATAAGCAGATTTATTGAGCAGAGTAAAATCGTAGGGGAGATTGCCTTGGTGAAATCATTTCGTGCTTGGGTCAGGGAGAAGATATATAGTCAGTAGATCGCAAAGTTTTCCACAAAGGGCGATCACTAGGTAATTTTGTAGTTGGCAATACTTTTTGTTCGCCACATCTTAAGTCAGTCACTACAAAGTGCAAAGTTTTTTTATGGATATTTAGGGGGGAGGAAACGGTTGCCGACGGCAACCGTTTCCTCCCTAAAAATGATTATCATTATTGCTCAAGCATGGATTCTTGGTTTTTGTTGATGAATTTATTCTTTGGAAGTCCCTTACCTGCATTTCGGGTTGATGTAAGTTGCTATTGAAGCGTCCTTGTATATTAGGGTAGGCGCCTGGAAATTATCCTAGAGTTAATATACGCTTTGACATGTTTACTATTAATTCTTTACTTTGTAACCACTGGCGCCCAATTAGAACTTCTGTTAAGCCTTTACCGACATGGACAGGAATATCATATTCTTGACCATCAAGTATGACCTTACCTGCATAAATATCAAAGTCAAAATTTCCACGTGCGGTTAAGAGTGTCTGTCGTTCTAAACGCACCCAATTAAGGGCAATTGCATCTTGGTTATTAAGCGCTAGCCAGTACGAGAAGCCCGTATCAAACATTGCATCAACTTGTAACTCTAATCCTTGATCATCAACAAGTGCTATCTCAAAAAACAGAGCATCCTCATCACCAAAAAATCCAGAAATCGTCATATTGTACCGCACACACCAGTAGAGTTAATTCGGAAGACATGAGGTATCTTACCTGGATGCTTTTCGCGGCATTGACGTGAAGCTACTGATGAGTCTTTATCAACGAAATAATCACCGCTGTCAGGTTCAACCGCAACGAACCAATTGTAATGAGTCTCAATCAATTCCGATTTAACTTTATCAAATATTGGTTGACAACGCTCTCTGAATTCCTTGTGTTCAGCGTCCCATTCGGCAAGTTGTTCATCAGTCCACTGTATTTCTGGGAATATTCTTCCTCTGCGCGCGGTGCGAGTTGGTTTTGTTTCGGTCATGGCGCCTCCAATTCGGTGCAGGTAATATCTATATATTAGAGCTTGTATTGAAAACCGTTTTCGGGGGAAGCTTCCCCCGAAAAGCTGCCTTTTTTTGAGGCGATATCGGGCTTGGATGCGCCCAAGACTCTAGAATCTAAAAGAAAAAGTACGAGTAAGGTCAATCAGAGAGCGAACCATAAGCAATTGACTTTGTTTGACTCTGTTTAGCTACGTTTGTTGTGTATCCCTTTTCCAGGCAATCCTTCAATTTTTCTGCTAACAGCCGTACATGGTGTTCGTTGAACAAGGTATAGTGAGAGCCAGGAATGTAATGGAGGTCGATTCCTCCTGTGACTAGATTGCCCCAACCCAATAGTGGGTCGGATTGTACGCCAACAGCTATGTCTTGTGAGTCTCTACTGTTATCGTCAGTTCGCAAGAGCGTGATTCGACCAGAGTAAACTGGGATTGACAAGGTATATTCTTTCAAAGCCTGCAAATTAGCCTCTATTATGTTTATGTATTTGTCACCTGAAGGTAATGGCTCCTCCATTCCCAACAGATGCATATATTTCTCTCGAAGATGGTACTTGCCGTGCTTGCTCCAGCCCACAAGCTTTTTCCTCAGGTAGTCGGGTCCTTGTTGGAAAAAATTATTTATGTGTATGAAAATTCGCTTTAGGAATGGCGATCGCTTCATAGAACCGCTCAGACCAGTATCAACCATTGCTAGAATACCGACTTCCTGACCTTGTTGTTGAAATTGCCGAGCCATTTCGTAGGCAATTATACCACCCAATGAGTACCCGCCGAGATAATAAGGACCATTGGGTTGAATGGTCTGGATTTCTCGAATGTATTGCGCTGCCATGTCTTCAATCCGGTTTAAGAGGGGCTGTTTTCCATCTAGCCCTTGTGGTTGTAGTCCATAAACTGGTTGATCCGATCCCAAATGCAGTGCTAAATCGCGGTAACACAGAATCTCTCCACCAAGGGGGTGGACGCAGAACAAAGGCGGCTGCGAACCGTTGGGTTGAATTGCTACCAGGGATGACCAAGGAGCAATGGATTTGTCCGACGGCAGGGGTGCGAAGCCCTGATTATCAACTGCTTTTTCTTCCTCATTGAGCATCAAGGCAAGAGCTTCTACTGTACTTGAAGTGAAAAGGGTAGCTAGGGGGAGTTTAAAGCCGAATTTCTGCTCGATTTGCGCGAATAACTTCACGGCTAGCAAGGAATTCCCCCCCAACTCAAAGAAGTTGTCGTGGATACCTATTTGTTTGGTTTCCAAAACTTGCGCCCACATACCGGCTAAGACCTCTTCGGTGGGATTGCGGGGTGCGACAAAGTTTGAACTACTGAGACTAGATATATCTGGTGCTGGTAAAGCGCTACGGTCTACCTTGCCACTGGGGTAGAATGGTAGGGCATCCAAGAATACAAAGGCAGCAGGCACCATGTAGTCGGGCAGGTTGTTGAGCAAAAAGTCGCGCAGTTCACTCTTGTTGGGGGGAACTTGCTCCTGATTGGCAATAATATATGCCACAATCCGCCTGTCGCCCAAAACGTCCTCTCTTGGCATGACTAGAGTCTGTTGCACTGCCGGATGTTGACTTAGTACAGCTTCAATTTCTCCCAACTCAATGCGGAAGCCACGAATCTTCACTTGGTCGTCAATCCGACCAACAAACTCAATATTACCGTTCGGCAAGTAACGTGCCAAGTCACCAGTTTTGTACAGGTGTGCCCCAGGTTCGTTACTAAAAGGGTTAGGAATAAACTTCTTTGCGGTCAAATTTGGACGGTTGAGATAGCCTCGCGCTAAACCAACACCGCCAATGTGCAGTTCGCCTGACTCACCAACAGCAACTGGCTGCAAATTTGAGTTGAGGATGTAAATCTGTGCGTTGGCTACGGGGCGACCAATGGACGCAATTGAGTGATTAGTTTCTTGCGTGCAAACAAAGCGGGTAACTTCGATGGAAGCTTCTGTCGGACCATAGCAATTAAACAGAACACTTTCCAATTCACTGGCTTTGAAGTGCTCTATGAGTTCGACTGGTAGTGCTTCACCGCCGCAAGTGATGTACCTGAGGCATTTACAATTCTCGATTCCTTTCTCTGACAATAAAACGCGCAGTAACGAGGGTACTAAGTTAATGACAGTAATCTGTAGTGAGGCGATCGCCTTGACGAGGTAAGCACTGTCTTGATGTCCGCCAATTCGAGCCAGGATCAACTGTGCTCCAAACGATAACGGCCAGAATATCTGCAAAACAGAGAGGTCGAAGGTAAAAGAAACAGTTTGTAAGACTTTGTCAAGTTCTGTTAATCCATAAGTGATTTGCTGCCAGTTCAGTTGATTGCAGATCCCACGGTGAGGAATCATCGCTCCCTTGGGCTGTCCTGTAGAACCAGAGGTGTAGATGACGTAAATCAGGTTATCAACTGTTGCCTCATTTACTGGATTTTCTTGACTGTTCTGAGCAATCACTTCCCACTCTGAGTCCAGACAAATTACTTGCGCCCCATGTGGTAAGTTCTTGACAAATTTCTCTTGAGTTAGTACAATCGACGCCTGGGTTTCGTTCAAGATAAAGGCTAAACGCTTTTTTGGATGTAGCGGATCTAATGGTAAATAAGCCCCTCCAGCCTTGAGAATTCCCAGCAGTCCCACCACCATCTCTAAGGAGCGCTCCATACAGATGCCAACCAGTACATCTGGTCCTATCCCCAAAGCTTGCAGGTGGTGCGCCAGTTGATTTGTCCGCTGGTTCAACTCCCGGTAAGTAAGTTGCTGCAAATCAAAAACTACCGCTACAGCATCCGGTGTCCTCTCCACCTGAGCCTCAAATAGCGTATGGATACACACATCCTTGGGTAAATCAACCTTTTGGTCATTCCACTCCACTAGGATGAGGTGACGCTCCTGCTCAGATAACATGGTCAGGTTGCCAATGGGTTGGGCAGAGTCGGTGACAATGCCTTGCAAGAAAGTAGTAAAGGAGCGCAACATCAAAGCAATACTGTCACCATCTAATGCCTCGCTGTCGTAGACCCAACAGCATTCTGTTCCATCTGACGGAATTACCAGGGTTAACTGATTTCCAGAACAGGCATTGCGATCGTCTAGTCTTTCTACCCGTTCTACGATCACCGGAAATATATTCTCACTCAGCAAATCCGGCACTAAACGAACAGCCGGATACCTAGCTACGGTATCGCGTGCATAAGTAAAGTGAAGTTTCGTTAACTCCAAGAGCTTCCTAAAGGCTTCAAAAACTTCCTCAAAACTTTGCTCATCCCCTACATCTACGCGACAAGGCACATGCGAGGCAAAAAAGCTTTCCAGTCCTACCAGTTCGCGTTGCAGCTCGACATTTCTAAATCCAATATCAAAACAGTAAGTTCCGCCAATGCGGGCAAGATAAACGGCAAAAGCAGCTGACAGAAAGTCGCTCCCCGGACATGCTGGACGGCGTTTTAAGAAGGTTATAACCTCTTGCGGTACGGGCATCAAAACCTGAGCGTATCGCTTGTGTTTTGAGTGCGATGCCTTCGCTTGTGCATAAGGAATCGCGTAAGGCTTTAATGTTGCCAGTCTTTCTACCCAGAAACCCTCGCGCTTAGCAATCAACCCATCAAACGCTTCAATGCGCTTAGCGATATCCGGCTCGACATTTTTAAACTGATACCCTACCTGTAGTCCAAGGGCGACCAAATCAGAAATCGATAGTGTCTGACCATTTATGGTCAGCATACGAAGCAGGGCAATGTCGTCAGAAGCTGTAGAAACCTTGAGGAATCTATCCTCAATCGCTATTACTGTTCCTGGAAGTTCCTTAGAGACTTCATCGAGAACTTCGATCTGGGAGACGACGATGAACTCGCTCCCAAAAGCCAACTTCGGGAGAGCAAGTGGATTGGGGTAGGGTCCAAAGTCCAAAGCCCGAACCAAGGCATCTATCTCATGGGCACAACGGTTGAATGAGAACACCCCTGCTGTAAATGGGAACACCCCAACTCCAGTTGGTCTTTTGGAACGCGAAAAATAGGTTCGCTCATCCAGGTTTTGCTTTCTGACTAATACTTGGTGCAAAGCAAGCTCGTCAATTAGCTGAGCAAATGAATCAATGGCAGCCTCATAGCACTTCCCATTCAGGGTAAAAGCCGTCTCGTTGTCAGCAATGTCGAGGGGAAGCTGCTTCAGGATATCGCCAGAGTCTACCAGATTAGCCATCACGTGCCACGTAACACCATGAGTCTTCTCCTGATGCATCACAGCCCAGGAAGTAGCATTAACTCCCGCATATCTTGGTAATGGAGCATCATGGTAGTTGATAGCACAAGAGCGCGGTAACTTTAAAATTTCTTTGGGTAAGAGGTAGCTATTGACAATGCTGAACAGGTAATCAAAAGGTTTCTGGCTTAAAAATGCTATGAGATTATCTGTAGGCAGGATGTGAGGTATGCCTTTTGTTTTCGCCCAGTCACTTATCAATGCATCAGGGGAGATAATGCCGAAAATCTGATGACCTCGCTCTAAAAGGAGAGAGGCACATTGAATAGGTAAAGTTCCCTCTCCAATCACAAAGCAAGTCAATTCTTTATGAATATGCATAGTTGGTTGTTTTTAATAGTTTCATTCCGAAAGTGTCTGGCGACACTGCCATCTCACAGACCATTCGGTAGCACAATTGCAATGCGCGAGCCTCTACCTAGCCCCATTGCATTGCATTCACCGTGTCATTTATGTGGGCTACTAGGCGACTTTTGGTCAGGGGTGGACGTTATTGAGCAGCGATCGCGCTTTACCTGATCATACAGAATATAATATATATTATAACACATATGTTGGGGTAGAGTTTGTAATTAATATTGCCGTCAGGTAGATTTGTCGAGTAGAACAGAACTAGAGTGAAGTCATTTTCACTTAATTTCGATGTAATGTTCGACGCATAAATATCTTGGATGAATAGCGATACCTCACAGCAGTATCAGTTTTTAGGTGCGCAGAGAAATCAGCAGCCACTTGGGTTGGAGCGAACTTTAAGTGCGTTGGAAACAGGAGGCTTCGGTTTGAGTGGCTTGCTGTTGTGGTTGGGAACTGCACCAAGTATGCACGCAGCCCTTGGACCTCAAGCGATGCTTGTCTGGTTACCAGGGACGATTGTGGGGATACTGCTGAACTTACAGGTACATCGCTTGGGAATGCATCATCAAGATGTAGCGGGAGGGACGCCCAACTACACCACCCGGTTGCTGAAAAACTATCCGTTTCTGGGTTGCTGTGGAGCGATCGGCTATTTCGTTGGTTGGGTATCAGTTCCGTCGATCAACGCGATTATACTTACTGACTTAATCAAGACTGACTTGCAGCCTTTTGGTATTCCTTGTCCAAACACCTTACTGTGGATTGGATTTACAGCAATCCCCTTTATTTTGGCGTTTAGCGGTATCCGCGCATTAAGCATTCTGCACTTATTTTTCGTTTTGCCTGCTGTCGGCTTTTTAGTTGTCTATTGCATTCAAGGTCTTGGCTGGTTAGCACTCTCGCCAGCTAGTCCTGGTTTTTTCCCCAGCAGTTGGTCTTTCTCCTTTAGGGAATGGGGGAAGTGGTTCTTAATTGCCATTTATGCTGTCTACGACTGCGAAACAGCTTCCTCATTTGTTGCCGAGAGCAAACGTCCAAGGGAAACTTTGCGCTTTCTCAAACTGGCGGCTAGTCTGATTCCCATAGTGTATTTGGGTGGTTCCTGGGTACTGATGCGTTTAGCTACAGACTCAGGACTAGGCGACAATGCATTCTTAAACCTGTCAGCAGCAGCGAGGCCATTTTGGGGTCAGTGGGCTTTAGTATTGGTAACGTTTTTGATCGTGAGTGGGGTATTGCTGAGTTCAGCGACGGCAGTTTCCAACACTCCTAGAGTTTTGTACCAACTTGCTGTTGACGGCTACTTGTCGCCTGTATTTGCTGTTTTGTCTCGTCGAGGTGTACTTGTACCTAGTCTGGCGTTTACTCTTTTACTTAGTCTCATCTGTTTGATTTGGGGAGATGTGTCCCGCATATTGATGGTGACGGGTACTAGCTATACAGTGGCAATGATGGCAATCCATGTGGGACTGTGGCTGCGCCGCAATCAGCCAGAGGTGCTGGCACCCTGGTGGTCACTGGGCTTTTTCTTGATGGAGGCTGTTGTTCTAGTTGTGGGCGGCTTGGCTTGGGGGTGGCAAGACTTGGCTGTAGGGCTGCTCTTGCCGATCGCTATTATGGTCGTAGATGCCGCTATCCGCCGTCTTCCCTTTGCGCCGTTTCATCCTAGTTGGTGGATAGAACGCGATCGCGCAGTTGTGTACAACCCCAAAAAAGATTTTCTGGCAACTCAGGTGATAGTCCTACTGTTGTTGGTCTGTGGCGCTGTGATTGCAACCTGGTTATTTAAGGAACATTTAGATGGTAGCAAGAGCGATGCTAGCAGGGATCTGTTGGTCGTTTTGCTGATCGTCATCGCTTTTGTCAGCGTTGCGATCGCTTGCTGGACAAGCTTACCACAGGTTGCTGCTATTGATGAAGCGAGATTATACGCTGAAAATCTGTTTATCACTGCCCTTGACACGGTTCCAGATACGATCTTGGTAGTGGATGAAAACGGTGTGATTAATCAGGCAAATCCAGCAGCCGAGTCACTATTATGTATAATAAATTACAATATATTGGGTAAAACCCTGAATAAATTTCTGCCAGGGTTGACAGGAAATCCCCCTGACTGGCTTCATCACAGTGAACAAACACTCTTAAATCATCAAAATCGCATCATTGAAGCGACAATTTCACAGCGCTCTCAACAGTTTCTCCAACAATATATTGTGATTTTACGGGACATCACCGAGCGCAAGCAGGCAGAGGCAAAACTTCAGCAAGCCTTGCAAACACAGGAACAACTCGCTGCCACACATGCTGCACAAAGCCAGAAACTAGAGCTGGCTCTACACAATTTACAACAAACCCAAGCTCAATTGATTCAGACTGAGAAAATGTCCTCACTGGGTCAGCTCATCGCTGGTGTCGCCCACGAAATTAATAACCCTATCTCCTTTATCTACGGCAACCTTACCCACGTTCAGAACTACACTCAAGATTTACTTGCTTTAGTCAAGCTTTACCAGCAACACTATCCCCTGACTCACCAAGAAATTCAAGACTTGATTAAAAATATCGACCTTGACTTTCTGATTCAGGATTTACCCAAAACCTTATCTTCAATGAATGTGGGAGCTGAACGCATCTGCGAGATTGTGTTAACTTTGCGGAATTTCTCACGACTTGATGAAGCGGAAATGAAACTCGTTAATATTCATCAGGGCATCGATAGCACACTGTTGATTTTGCAGCATCGTCTCAAACAACAGCCCAAAGGTTCAGAAATTGAAATTATCAAAGAATATGGCGATTTACCGGCAGTTGGATGTTATGCAGGGCAGTTGAATCAGGTGTTTATGAATATCCTCAGCAATGCGATCGATGCTCTGCAAGAGTCATTCGTCATTCGTCATACCCTTCGGGAAGCCGCCCACAGGGCGTCTACGTCATTAGTAGATGACAAAGGACAAAGGACAAAGACGCTCGAAGACTCGCTAACGCAACGCTTACGCCAGTCACCTACGGAGGCAAACCCTCCAGTAGGGCAGGCTCACAAAGGAATAATTCGCATTCGCACTCAAGTTTTCAACAGAGATTGGGTAAGAATCTGTATTAAAGATAATGGGTCTGGTATAAGTGAAAGCGTAAAACAACAGCTATTTGACCCTTTTTTCACAACTAAACCTGTCGGCAAAGGCACAGGTTTGGGATTATCAATCAGCTATCAAATTGTGGTGGATAAGCACGGTGGCAAGTTAAAGTGTATCTCCCAACCAGGACAAGGAGCAGAATTTTGGATTGAAATTCCGATTCAGCAAAGCAGCACAAAATCAGGAAACGGCTCCGAATCACACAAATTGTAGGGGTGGGATGAGTTTAACCCCAGTTTTAAGCGAGAGGTTGTAGCATAGAGATCGCAGCATCAACTCGTATTCCTTATGTCCGCCACACCTCTTTTGTCTCAGGTTGACTCCCTTACCCAAAGAAAATTAGATAAAGCATCGGCAGAAGTAGCAATTCCTCCCCTACTAGGTGCAACGCTAGCTGAGTTAACCGCTTGGGTACAGCAGCAAGGACAACCAGCTTATAGAGGGAAGCAACTGCACGAGTGGATCTATCAAAAGGGAGTGCGATCGCTCGCCGATATCTCTGTATTTTCCAAACAATGGCGTGCTGAAGTAGCAGAAATTCCGATTGGGCGCTCAACTTTACACTACCGCTCTGTCGCCTCCGATGACACTGTTAAGTATCTTTTACGACTGGTAGATGGTCAAATTGTTGAAAGCGTCGGTATACCTAGTGAAAAACGCCTGACAGTTTGCGTCTCTACCCAGGTGGGTTGTCCCATGGCGTGTGATTTCTGCGCCACTGGTAAAGGAGGCTATCAGCGCAATTTAGCACGCCATGAAATTGTCGATCAGGTGTTAACGGTTCAGGAAGATTTTCAGCAACGGGTGAGCCATGTTGTCTTTATGGGCATGGGTGAACCGTTGTTAAATATAGATAATGTCCTAGGATCTGTCAAATCCCTAAATCAAGACGTGGGAATCGGACAGCGATCGCTTACTGTCTCTACTGTTGGCATTCGCGATCGCATCCGCCAATTTGCTCAACACAATTTGCAAGTCACTCTTGCCGTTAGTCTTCACGCTCCCAACCAGTCACTGCGGGAACAACTCATTCCCAGCGCTCACTCCTATTCTATAGAAGATTTGCTGACTGAATGTCGGGAATATGTGGAAATCACAGGACGCCGTGTAACCTTTGAATACGTACTCCTCGCTGGCGTGAACGATTTGCCACAACACGCATTGGAATTAGCGCAACACCTGCGAGGATTCCAGAGTCATGTTAATTTAATTCCTTATAATCCCATCCAAGAAGCCGACTACAAACGTCCCAACCGCGATCGCATTGTCTCCTTTGTCAAAGTCCTTGAGCAGCAAAAAATTGCTGTTAGCGTTCGCTACTCTCGTGGCTTAGAAGCAGATGCGGCTTGTGGACAATTAGCGGGTAAAAAGTAGAGAGAAGCATCA
>CAZZXJ010000048.1:0-18548 GCA_964657905.1 uncultured Stigonema sp. | reverse complement strand
CCAATAGTGAAATGACCGTTTTTGAATTAAAAATTAAAAAGTAAAAATGAAGAAAAAAATTAATTTTAAATTGATTACACGGATACATGCGAATGTATTTATTCATGGAGAACAAAGAAAAAGAAAAATCTGTGTCGAACGGAAAGTGCACTCTTACACAGGGCATGCACATTTGAAGCCCCTAGCTGTCTTCTATGGGGTTTAATTTTTAATTTTTAATTTTTTTTTTATTTGGAGCGAAGCGACTTGACTACTTAATATTCACCTCTTGCAGTTCGTTTCCTGGATCGTAAGATTTTCTGCTCAGGACTGAAGATTGGTTCATTAAGCGCTCTGTTATTTTTTGTACAATAGAAGTCGCCATTTTTGGTGAAGCCATCTTTTGATCTTCAGCGATCAGGCGCTGCTTATTATTATACTCAATCAGCTTTACTTGAGCGGTTTGGTAAACAGGAGTGTCTTTGGGAACCTGTTGGAGAAATTTCACAGCACTATCAAAGTCACGCTTCGCTGCTAGGTTGTAGGCTTTTTGGAGAAAATAGGTGGCTCTAATAAGTCGCTTTTCGTTGTACTCAGCTAATTTTTGTTGAACTATAGTCCCAGTAGAACTTTCTCGGGGAATTTGTCTAAGAAACTCTAAAGCACCAGCGAAATCTTTTTCTACTGCTTTTTCTTGGGCTTTGGCTAATAAGTCATTTGTTTGTTCTTCCACATTAGTCTGTGCATGCTTAACTATGGGATCTATTTTCGATTGCCAATAGAAAATATCGGGAACTTGAGTAGATGCGTGAAGTGCATCTGACCATCGACCCTCTTGAAAAGCTTTTTCAGCTACTTCGTATTGTTCGGCAGCAGTTCGCCATTGATTTTGCCACTCTTCAATTGTGGTTTGCGCATCTGGATAAACGTTACTTGTTGCGGGGATGGATTTAGCTAGAGCGATCGCTCCCTCAAAATCCCCTGATTGAAATTCTTCTGTTGCTTTATATAAAGTCTGTGTTTCTGAATACGCTGGAGAATTATTGAGTAAAGAATAGACTCCCAATCCCATTAACAAAGAATTAGCCGCCAACCCTACCTTCATTCCCGTTAGAAGCGGTGATTTAGCGCCCGACTCACCTTGTTCCGGATCGTCTTCGGCAGAATCGAGAAACGCGGTATAGCTTGCTTCTAATGTTTGCCGTTTTTCTCTTTCCAGTGGCATTTCCTGGAGTGCCTGTAGCACCTCACCTGCTGAATAGCTTGCTTCTAATGTTTGCCGTTTTTCTCTTTCCAGTGGCATTTCCTGGAGTGCCTGTAGCACCTCACCTGCTGATTGGAAGCGTTCTTGAAAGTCGTAGCATACCATTTGAGTGAGGATAGCCGCCAGATAGTCGCTGACTGAGGTGTTGCAAGTCCGCCAAATGATCTGATTGGAATGAGGCGCTACTTTTAATTGCAGTGGTGCTAACCCTGTTAAAGCCTGGATTGCAATCATGCCCAAAGCATAAATATCACTGTTAATCTGTGTTTGACCAATAAATTGTTCTGGCGGGATATACCCCAATGAGGTAACAGGAATCCTATAAATCGGCAATACCTCATCTAACCTAAAATCAAGTGGCTGAATTGAGCCAAAGTCGATCAGAACTAACTTACCGTCGTCAGCACGTCTAATCAAGTTTTCTGGCTTGACGTCGCAATGGATGACTCCTTGAGAGTGAACAAACTTGAGAATGCCTAAAACGTCTTGTAAAAATTTGACAACTTCGCTTTCAGTCCAGAGATCCTCTACATTTTCTTTGGTCGGCAGTTCTGCTGTAAGCGCAAGTCCTTCAATAAACTCTTGTACTAAATAGAAGCGTTCGTTTTCTTCAAAGCAGGCGATAAGTTGGGGAATTTGGTCGTGATGTCCCAGATACTTCAGGGTTTCGGTTTCAGTCAGAAAGTGTAACCTTAGGGTTTGTAAGTAGCTCGGTCCTGTGCTGGTAACTTTAAGCTGTTTAACTACGCATTTTGGATGATCTTGAGTCTCCACGTCTACGGCAATGTATGTTTGTCCAAATACCCCTGTACCCAGGCTTTGAACAACTTGGTAACGTCCTTGTAGTACTTTACCGATCATGTATTGGGTCATTGGCTGGTTACTTAGTCACTGCTTATATAGTTTTTCTGACACTGTCCCCTGTTTCCGGAATGCCTTGTAAATAAATAAATCGAGCACTGACTGTTCAGTCAGAACATTTTTTTATAGTTAGTTTTACTGATTTTCTGAGACTAATTGACTTAGTTTAATCACTTAGTTTGTTAGCTTAACATAAAGTATTAAATATTGCTACCTCTGTTAGACATAGGCAATATTTTTAACTGGGACTTCAGTATCTAGTTTAGCAATTTATGTAGGTACTATTCTCTTAAACTTTATTTTTAAACTTTCTTTACAGTTGTTGGTCAATTCCTGAGGGGTCAGACCCCCCAATATGCCGTTGATTCGCTCTGTGTGAGAACGCAATCGGGAGACTCTGCATCTAAATATGGTAACATTCAGTGTAAATACGGTTGACAAAAACCAGAAATTTACTAGTAAGGTTCTAACGCTCATGAGGCTGTGTAAAGCTTAGGATTTGTCAGCTTCCTCTTCAGCTAGCTCAGATTTATCTGTTAACGGCTTCACCACTCGTGCGATCGCCTGTTGAACAAAAGCCCTAACAAATTCATCTCGGCGATTAAGTTGAAACTGTCGCTGCACGACCTCTGTTATGCCACCATCACCCCAATCCTGGTCGTGACGAAAATACTCAATAAAACTCTTACCAGCAATCCGCGTTAGGTAAGCCCCTGTCACCCCTTGAATTGCCCTACCAATAATAAAAGTGCCAATATTAAACTGCAATGCCGTAGAAACTAATTCCAGCGCTCCCTTAACAATCCCCAAACTGGCAATAGTTTTCGCCAAAGACACTGCCAGTTCCCGTCCGCGCTCCATGTTCAGTTCACACCCGTAAATTCTACCAATTTCCACCACCATTTGCGCATTCACCGCAGCTGTTGCCAACAAATCTACTACTGGCAGAGGCGTCACCGTAACCACACCAGCAACAATCCACTGAAACCGATCCACTATTTTCTCCGCTTGGCGGCGACGCTGACCATCTACGAGTTTGCGTGCTTCCTCTCCTAGTCGCAGAGATTTCAGGAGAATATTATCTGCCACTAAATCTTCACCTTCTGCCCGTAAAATCGCTGCCATGCGCCGCAGTAATGGTAAGATATCCGTTTCTGGTTGGAAAATTTCGCCATCTTCAAGTTCTACCGCTTGCGGATGAGCGGTAATCGCTATCACATCATTCGCTGCAATAAATCCCTGCATCCGTTGGCGCAAGCGTGCCAAAATCGCTTCTTTATCCTCTTGTGTATATAGGTCGGTTTTATTCAAAACCAAGAGCGATCGCTTGCCTATTTCTGCTAATGCTCGTAACGGCTCATATTCTGAGCGCCGAATGTCATTATCTACCACAAACAACAGTAAATCTGCTGTGGTTGCCAGTTCTCGTGCCAGTTGTTCCCTCTCGGTTCCCGCCACCCCAGCTTCTAAAATCCCTGGAGTATCCGTAATTAAAATCTTACGCTCTAATCCCTTTAACCTCAGACAATAAGTTTCCCCTGCCTGAGTTGTTCCCATTGGTGCATCGACCTTACCCACTATGCGTCCCATCACCGCATTTACTAAGGAGGTCTTGCCAGCACTCCCAGTGCCAAACACCACGACTTGGATCTCGCCACGTGCTAAATTCGCTTCAATTTCTTGCGATTTACTGAGTAATGCAATCCGAGCAACTTCATCTTGAATTTGCACTACTTGTTGCCGCACAGCTTGTAGAGTTGAAGAAGCCGCCTCAGGTTTAGCATCGGGGATTTGTACGCTCTGACGTTGCCTACGGGTGCGGCGCGATCGCTCCTCCCCAGCCTGAATGACCAGCACATAATAGACAAAGGCGGCAATTAAGGCTCCAACGAGAACAACCAGCAACAACAAGAGCAGATTGCCGAGAAACGGAGAAGAAAAGGACAACTGCCAATAGATCCGAGTCAGGGAATCAATCAGCCACAGGCTTAGCCCCAGAATGAAGATTATACCAACAATCAGCGTTACTATGCGCGGTAGAGACATGGACGGCTTGGACTAGTGGGTGGGTCACATGCTTCTAATCTTAATGGTTTCAGTCTTTTTGGAGTGACGAGAAGCGAGTTTGTGATTTGGAGAGCGATCTTATAAGAAATACCATTGGATGCGTCTGATTGTAATTGTTCCGGTGTTAAAGTTGTGGCGCTCGCGTTATTGATATAAAAAGATTAAACTCAAACTAATTAGTCCTGCGACAGGACTGTACTGGCAAGGTTAGGTAAATGCTGACACAATACATTGAAACTGCAATGCACCGAGCGACATACGAGTTACTTGAGGATGAAACTTTTTACGGCAGAATTGCTGAATGTCAAGGTGTTTGGGCTAACGCAGAAACTTTAGAAACCTGCCGGGATGAACTAAAGGAAGTTTTAGAGGAATGGATAATCTTGGGGCTTGGACTAGGTCATCCGCTACCAGTTCTGGACGGAATTGACCTTTCTTTCAAAAAGGAAGCTGCCTAATGCCCCCATTTGGTTCAATCAGTCGCAAAGACTTGATCGTCTGCTTACGTTCTTTAGGTTTTGAAGGACCATATTCAGGTAAAAAACACCAGTTTATGAGCAAGGGAGCACTGCGCGTAAGGATACCTAATCCCCATAGAGGTGATATTAGCAAAGGTTTACTTGCACAAATTTTGGCAGAAGCTGACATCAGTCGTGACGAGTGGGAAAGTATTTAGAGCAGGTACAAGAAAGTTATACTTAATCAAGATAAATAGCTAGTACAGATCGGTGCGCAATGTTTCAGATTCGACCAGCCTTCAGCCTTTTCCTGAGCTTCAGCAATTGCATCAATTCCTAATTCACCCAATTACTCACCATCTGCCCACCGCTCCCAATGCCCGCGTCATCTTCATTCTGTATGATATTCTTTTCCTCGTACCCTTCCCAGCGCTGCAAGACGTCAGGAACAGGAACAAGTTCTTAATCGAACATGTGTAGGTGCTGACTACAACAAAATTAATTGACTAATGCGTTTTAATACACTTAGTACCTGTTGAAATTCTGCATCTCGTTCAATTGATAATGCATAAGAACGAGCATATTTTGGCTTTTCTTGCTGAACTAGCTTGACAAAAACAAATTCTCTACCGTTGACAAGTAACCCAAAAGTTGGTTGTTCAATATTGGGAGTATCAAGCATATAAGCAAGTGCTTGGTGTAATGCGGTTAAAACATCAAATTTAGTCCTTTTAGATTCAATAACTAGTACCCAAAGACGTTTTTGAATTACTAAAACATCAATATTACCTTTGACTATTATGCTTTCATCTACAGCAGAAATATCAGTAGATTTTTCAGTTTCAATTTCAAAAGGTGGCTGATAAAAACCTGCTAAATCAAGCAGTGGAGATAGCACTACCATCTTCACCGCTTCTTCTGACATTGGACGACGTTTAGTTAAATTTAAATAGTTACTTTTAACTCTTAAGAGCGATAAATTTTCTGCATCATTCAACGATGGTAAATCATGTGTCCATTCTGTAAAAAAATCAGCATTTGTAACCAATTGCAAACCAAATTTTTCTTCTAGTTCGTAAAGGCTCATATCCCGCGCTTGGATTGTTTCTACCATAATTAACTGGTGAATAAGAAATACATCTGTATTATATAGCAATCCGTGGAGGAGATACGAACACCTTTCCCTTGTCTCCCTTGTTCGGAAATCAAATAGGATTGCTATAGAACCCATTTGGTATCTTTTAGGCGATCAAGTAGAATCAACAGAAAGAGGTGGATTTCCAACCTGGATAGATTTGCGCTTTAAGGTGTAGAAGCTATGGCAAAACCAATTCGTATTTTGTTGCAAACAACCATTCCCACAACCGAAGATGACTGGAACATCCAGCGTTTCTCCATGTTACGCGAATATCTGGCATCCCTCAAAGACGAAGCGGGAAATTCTTTGTTTGAAGTTACAGCACGCGATCGCCAATCAGACACAGATGATCCGATCTTAAGCAACCTTGACAGTTATGATTTCGATGAACTTTGGCTGCTTGCAGTGGATATTGGCGGTGGATTGACCGAAAAAGAATGTAGGGCTATCGCTCGATTTCGTCAGGGCGGCGGTGGTATGCTCATAGCGCGTGACCATCAGGATTTAGGCTCGTGTATTTGCCATCTGGACGGCATTGGGGAAGCAAACTTTTTCCACAGCAAAAATCAAGACCCTGATGAGTCTCGGCGCTGCATTGACGACCCCTACACGACCAATATTACTTGGCCTAACTACCATTCTGGGAGCAACGGCGACTATCAAATAATTACGCCTACTGAACCCATTCACGAACTTTTACACAACTCAGCATCGCCTTCTAGGGTCATCGAACTTTTCCCTGCTCATCCCCACGAAGGCGGCGTGGGAGTCCCCGCCGATACAGAGAATGCGCGAGTCATTGCCCTTGGCAAAAGTAAAGTTACCAATCGTCCATTTAACCTCGCTGTTGTCTTCGAGAGTACCAAAGACACCCCCGGACGTGCTGTTACCGAATCGACCTTCCACCATTTCGCAGATTATAACTGGAACACCGATATGGGCTGTCCCAGCTTTGTAGAAGAATCGCCTGGGGATAGTATGAAAAAAGAGCCACGCGCCTTAGAAGATATTAAAACTTATGTGCGTAACCTTGCTTTGTGGCTAGCAAATTGAATAATGTAACGTAAAGCACCAAGCATTGCTCATCCTACAAAAAACTTTCACCTTGTCTATTGACGAGGTAGCGATCCCAAAAGCTAATAACTTATGAATCCGCTAAAAGCATGCACTCTGACAGTTTTACTTTCGACGTTCACATTTGCCCAACAAAGCCGTGCTGCTACCATTGCTCCACCACTCTCGGAACAGGTGAAGCAGGTAGCACAGTGTAAGCTACCTATACCGATTCAGCGGACTGAATAAGGATTTTATTCAGAAATGGTAAGTCAACAAGACAAACTCCTGTCTAAAATCCTATTGGGATCATCTGATGCAGACATCCCTTTTGCTCAAATGTGGCAATTCTTGAACAAACTAGGTTTTGATGAACGTGTTCGTGGTAGTCACTATATATTTACCAAAAAAGACGTAGAGGAGATATTAAACCTACAACACAAGAAAGGAAAAGCCAAACCCTATCAAGTTAAAAAAGTCCGTGCAGTGATTCTTAAGTACCAGCTAATTCGTCAAGATAATGCTCAGTTATGAAATCAGGATCTACTGGAGCGAAGAAGACCAAGCATTTATTGCTGAAGTGCCAGAATTACCTGGTTGTGCTGCTGATGGTAAAACATATCAAGAAGCACTGCAAAATGTAGAAGTCGTTATGCAAGAGTGGATTGCAACAGCAAAAGAGCTAAGACGTTCAATTCCTGAACCGAAGCAGCGCTTGGATTAGTGTATGAATATACGCATTCTACTTTGGAATTGCTAATTTAAAGTTCTGCTCCCAATTTGTGCATAGTCTTCAGCATTTGTTGCGCCTGACTATTATTGCCCAATCTTTTATAAAGATTGTACGCTCGACGGTAATAAGAGATAGCTTCTAGATAACGATTTAATCGGTGAAAAGTCCCACCAAGAGCAAGAAGAGCTTTAGCTTCTTCAGAAGTATTTTTTAGTTCTTGAGCTAGAAGTAAAGCAGTTTGAAAAAATCCTATTGCTTGCGGATATTGCCGCTCGCGATAATATATACCACCCATGGTGAAAAGTAGCTGTTGCTGACTTTGTTTTGCTCCGATATTTTGTAAAATTGCTAAAGACTGTTTATAGTATGCCAAAGCTTTATCAGATCTACCAAGAAGCTGATATGTACTCCCAATTCTAGATAATGCCGCAGCCTCTCCAAATCGGTTACCAATCTGTCTACTAATTTGCAAAGATTTTATATTATATTCTATTGCCTGTGGAAGTTGATTTCTTTGAGTACATACATCACTTAATCCTTGCAAAATGGCGCTTTGTACTCTCTGGTCACCAATCTCATAGGAAATATTTAAGGCTTCTGTTAAAAAATCCATAGCCTTCTGATACTGCTCAAGCCCTTTGTATGCCTGAGCCAGAGTATTAAGGCTAATCATCCTCAGGTTTTTGTTATTAGTTTCTCTGGCAATCAATATCGATTCATTACAAAATGTAATTGCCGAGTTCCAATCCTGTAGCTGAACATAAATAGCACCAAGGTTTACTAATGAATCTCCCTTGGCTTTGATATCTCTCGTTTCACAAGCTATCAAGAAAGCCTTTTGCTCGTAATCAAGAGCCTGTTGGTAATCTCCCAGAAACTGATAAACATTTCCTAGAGAATCCAAGGCGCTTTTCTGCCAACTGGGCTCGTTCATTTCACAACTAATAGCAAGCTGATTTTTAAAGCACTCAATAGCTTTTTGATATTGTCCCAGATTTTGGTAATTAGTTCCCTGTCCCCAAATTCCGGCTATTTGCAATACCCTGTTTCCAGTCTCATAAGTAATTTGCACCAATTGTACAAAGTACTTCATGGATTCATGAAATTGGCTCAGTTGACGGTAACAATTGCCTATGTTGTATAGGGTGACTTCTTGCCAATTTTTAGCACTAATCTGCTGAGATAGGGCAAAAAGCTGGTTATGGTACTCCAAAGCTTGGGAAAATTTAAATATTTTTTCATAAGTAGCTGCTAGTTGACTTAAGCAAGTTAGTTCTTGTTGTTGGTCTTGATTTTGACGGCTAACTGACAACTTTTCTAGGTAGTAGGCGAGAACTTCTTGGACTTTGAGAGACATAAGTATATTTACTATATACTTCTTAGTATTTTAAAACATTGTTCCATGACTATTCAATTAATAATTGTTACAGTGATACATGAAAATATCTCAGATGTGGTCTATATTTTGTAAAAATGGTTACAGCACCATGATCTGGTAGACCAAAATATGACCGTAGGGGCTGGGTACCCGCCCCTGATGGTGTGGTCAATTCAATTGAAAACTACTGTAAAATATAAAATTATTTAGGCAGATATTAAGTAATAATTACAACAAGATTTTTTGGGGTTATGTAAAGTTAATTTTAAGTAACAGTACTGAAAATCTGTAGAGACGTTGCAGGAAACGTCTCCCATCGATATAAACGAGCAAATGAGATATTTAAGAAGCTTCGGCTTTGGCTAATAGGGGAGCAGCAGCTAGCAGGGTTTTGGTGTAAGTGTTTTGAGGATTGGCAAAAATTTGTTTTGTGGGACCAATTTCCACAATTTTGCCACTGTTCATCACGGCAATGCGATCGCACAAAAATCGCGCTAACCAAAGGTCATGAGTAATAAACAAATACGTTAAATCAAATTCGGCTTTGAGATCCAACATGAGGTCTAGTACTTGCGACTGCACACTAGCATCTAACATACTCACCGGTTCATCGCAGATGATCAGTTTGGGACGAGTAATCAAAGCACGGGCAATTGCTACTCGTTGCTGCTGTCCACCAGATAAGTCTGATGAATAACGCTCTATATAAACTTCAGGCGGTTTTAATCCTACTTTCTCCAGCATCCACAGCACCTCTTCCTTTGCCTTTTGTGGATCTGCTAGGTTGTGAATAAGTAAAGGGTCAGCTATACTTTGCCCCACCGTCATCGCTGGATTTAAACAAGCATGAGGGTCTTGAAACATCATTTGCATATGTCGGCGTTGGTAGCGCAATTCTTGACGCGACAGGGTAGTTAAATCCTTTCCCAAAAACTCAACTTTGCCAGCAGTCGGGCGAATGAGTTGCAATACTGTTCGTGACAACGTACTTTTCCCACAACCTGACTCCCCGACTAATCCTAAAATTTCCCCGGGATACAGTTCTAGGTTGATCCCATCCACTGCTTTGATGGTCTGACTTTGCCGGTGAAACAATCGCTCCACAAAGTTGGGTTCTAAAGTGTAGTACTGTTTTAAATCTGTGATCCGTAAGATAGGGGAGTGGGAACTAGGAGTAGGGGAGGTGGAGATAGGGGAAAAAATTGCTCCCCCCACTTTTTCCCCACTCCCCTGTCCTGCTTGAATATGTAAAGCTGCTTTTAAGAGCGATCGCGTATATTCGTGTTGTGGTTGCTGGAAAACAGCGTGTGTTGAACCCATTTCTACGATTTTGCCGTTATACATCACCCCAATAAGTTCGCAATACTCCCCAACAACCGCCAAATCGTGGGAAATCATCAGCAGTGCCATGTTTTCTGCTGCGCACAGTCGCGTTAATTCCTGCAAAATTTGGGCTGAGACAGTAACATCCAAGCTAGTGGTGGGTTCATCAGCAACAATTAATTTGGGGTTAAGGAGTAAAGCCAGGGCGATCGCTACCCGTTGGCGCATTCCACCGCTAAATTCGTGGGGATACTGATTCCAGCGACTGGCAGGAATTTTGACCTTTTCTAATGTGGCGATCGCTCTTTCCTTGGCAGACCGTGTTGACAAACCGCTTGTGTGAGCCTTCAAGGTTTCTAGACAATGATTACCAATAGTCATCAACGGATCGAGGCGCGTCATTGGATCTTGGAACACCAACGCCACCGCCTCTCCCCGGAATTGCCGTAACTCTGTCTGTGTGAGGTCAAATACCGACCGCCCCTGAAACTTTACCTTTCCCTCAACGCGAGTAGACGGCGGTAACAACCGCATCGCCGCCCGTCCCAATGTTGACTTACCACAACCCGACTCTCCCACCAATCCCATTCGTTCACCTGGTTGCAAGGTGAAAGACACATCATCAACAGCAAATCTAGGCTGTTCGTCACTATGATGCGGATAGGCAACTCGCAGATTTTCTATAGCAAATAAGGCTTCAGTCATAATTTGTTAGTTGTTCATTGCTAATTGCTAATTGTTCATTGCCCGTCTGACCTTAGCCATTAGCTACTCCCTTTGTGGTTGCACTATAGCATTACAGTACTCGATCAGAGTTGTCAGACGATTGCTTATAGCATCAACTCTTTGTTTAGCAGTAGAAGCTTGGCGTGCTGCTTGAAAAAACATCACATCTATTTCCAATAGTCGCAGTTGCTTACTCATCTCTGTCCGATAAGACTGTACTCGCCCGGAATCAGGGCTGTCTGTGTCAACGTCCGCCAAAGGTACAATCTGTTGCTGAAAAAATTGCTGTAAGGATGCTGTACGCTGCCGCAGTTGAGATGCATCTAGTGGGGTAGAGATGACATCTGAGTGCAATTGCGCCAAAAGGCATGCAAATGCATGATATTTATGGTGATTGAGAGACATCCAGTGCTACTTGAGATATTATTAATGTCAAGAAATTTTTCTTTCACGTCAAGAAATTTTTCTTATACAATAAAGGTTTTTAAACTTTTTTTCCAGATCTCAGGTTGCAAATCCAACAAGCAGGCTGTATTTGCGATCCGTCAACTTCCCGGCTTATGATGCTTGACACCCATACTAAATGATTGGCGATGCTGCTGGGGGTGGAAATCGCCAACACAAGCACACCTTTTAACAGTACGTCAGCAACAACTAACTAGTGCTGGCGGTGATGCCGTCAAAACACGACACTTAGCTGTAGCCCAAACCGCAAGGCCAGTGTCTTCTACTTTCTTACTTAACAACCGAACACCTCTAGTTCCCATTGTATGAGCGGTATAGTGTTAAATTCCTCGATTGATCTTACCCTTCCGGAATGGTTACAAAAATGTTTTAATAGCTTATCAGCAGAAAGTGCCGAAGCAGAAGATGACCAAAGGCAGGCCGATACAGCTTTGATTCTTCATGCCTTTCAATTTGCCTATCAACTGCATCAGGGTCAGTACCGTAAATCAGGAGAACCGTACATTTGTCATCCGGTGGCAGTGGCGGGATTGTTACGTGACTTGGGAGGCAGTGCTGCTATGATAGCAGCTGGATTCCTCCATGATGTAGTTGAAGATACAGATGTTACGATTGAGGAGATCGAGCAGCACTTTGGGACAGAAGTGCGGCGATTAGTCGAAGGGGTCACCAAGCTTTCAAAACTCGATTTCAAAAGCAAAACCGAAAGCCAAGCGGAGAATTTTCGCCGCATGTTCCTGGCAATGGCGCAAGATATTCGGGTGATTGTGGTAAAGTTGGCAGACCGCCTGCACAATATGCGCACACTTGAACACCTCCCGGAGGAAAAACGCCGCCGCATTGCTTTGGAAACCCGCGAAATTTTTGCTCCCTTAGCCCATCGCCTGGGGATCTGGCGAGTGAAATCGGAACTGGAAGATTTGGCGTTTAAGTACCTTGAACCCGATGCACATGAGCGAGTTGTGCAGTATGTTGCCGAAAACCAAGCAACACGCCAACAGCGTTTGAGCAAATCTACAGAAGTTTTGCTAACTCGTTTGCAGCAAGCCGGAATTCAGTGTCTCGAAATCAATGGGCGTTCCAAGCATCTTTATGGCGTTTACCAAAAGATGCTGCTGCAACACAAAGAGTTTCACGAAATTGATGATTTCGCCGCGCTGCGGATTATTGTCAAAACCAATGAGGAATGCTATCGCGCTTTGGCGATAGTTCACAATGCTTTTCGCCCGATTCCTGGTAGATTTAAGGACTACATCGGCTTGCCTAAGCCGAATCGTTACCAATCGTTACATACTGGGGTAATTGGTCCTTGGGGACGTCCGATGGAAGTGCAAATCCGCACCTTAGTAATGCATCATGCTTCTGAATACGGAATTGCGGCTCACTGGAAGTACAAAGAAAGTGGAGGTCTGAGCAATACCGATTTGACGGCGGTAAATCAGAAGTTTACTTGGTTGCGGCAACTGCTGGAGTGGCAAAATGACCTTAAGGATGCTCAGGAGTACTTGGAAAGTATTAAGGATAATTTATTTGAAGATGATGTTTATGTCTTCACTCCTAAGGGGGATTTAATTTCCTTAAATGCCGGTTCCACAACTGTGGACTTTGCCTATCGCATTCACACAGAAGTGGGGAACCACTGTGCTGGGGCGCGGGTAAATGGGCGAAGGATACCGCTTTCAACGCGACTGCAAAATGGCGATATTGTAGAGATTATTACGCAAAAGAACAGCCGTCCCAGTTTGGATTGGTTAAACTTTGTCAGGACAACGGCAGCGAGGAATCGGATTAAGCAGTGGTACAAGCAGTCGCGCCGTGAAGAAAATGTTGCCCGTGGTCGGGAATTGTTAGAAAAAGAACTGGGTAAAACTGATTTTGAAAGCTTACTTAAATCAGAACAGATGCAGGCTGTAGTACAGCGGTGTAATTACCACTCTGTGGAAGATTTACTTGTGGCTTTGGGTTACGGTGAAATCACACTGAATAGCGTGTTAAGTCGTTGGCGAGAAGAGGTGAAAGAGCAACAACCAGTTGCGATGTCTGAGGACAAGTCACCCCGCGCCGACGCGCCTCCACTTCTCCCAAAACCAGACGCTGCACCAAAAGCTTTACCAGATGCAACTGTTAATATCTCGCGCAGTGATTCACCAATGCTTGGGGTAGAAGGGTTGGTGTCTCATTTAGCCGGGTGTTGTAATCCCATTCCGGGAGAGGCGATTATCGGTGTAGTGATGCGAGGTAAGGGGGTGAGAATTCATCGCCAAGGATGTCATAATCTGGCAAATGTCAAATGCGCTCATTTAGTACCAGTGAGTTGGAAACCAACAGCGGAAACAACAGCGGAAAATAGCGGTCGTCCTCAGACTTACCCGGTGAATATGCAGATTGAAGCCTTGGATCGGGTGGGAGTTTTAAAGGATATTTTGTCCCGCTTAAGTGACCAAGGAATCAATGTGCGCCATGCTAATGTGAAAACCGCAATTGGTCAACCAGCCTTGATAGACTTAGGAATAGATATACGCGATCACGCTCAACTTGAACAAGTCTTTACCCAAATCAACAAATTGAGCGATATTCTAAATATCCGCCGCGTTTGTCAAATTGAAGAGTAGTTCACAAACAGTGATTTTCGCATGGGCACGACTACGTATTTTAGTTCCAATAGGATGAATTGTATGAGCAGTATATTGTTAAATTCCTCGATTAATCTTACCGTTCCGGAATGGTTACAAAAATGTTTGAATGACTCATCAGCCGATGACCGGAGGCAAAAAGATATAGCCTTGATTCGTCATGCCTTTGAATTTGCTTATCAACTGCATCAGGGTCAGTACCGCAAATCAGGAGAAGCATACATTTGTCATCCTGTGGCAGTGGCGGGATTATTGCGTGACTTCGGAGGCAGTGCGGCGATGATCGCATCTGGATTCCTCCATGATGTAGTTGAAGATACAGATGTTACAATAGAAGAAATAGAGCAGCACTTTGGGACAGAAGTGCGGCGATTAGTCGAAGGAGTCACCAAGCTTTCAAAACTCGATTTCAAAAGCAAAACCGAAAGCCAAGCGGAGAATTTTCGCCGCATGTTCCTGGCAATGGCGCAAGATATTCGGGTGATTGTGGTAAAGTTGGCAGACCGCCTGCACAATATGCGCACACTTGAACACCTCCCGGAGGAAAAACGCCGCCGCATTGCTTTGGAAACCCGCGAAATTTTTGCTCCCTTAGCCCATCGCTTAGGAATGTGGCGGGTGAAATCGGAACTGGAAGATTTGGCATTTAAGTACCTTGAACCCGATGCATATGAGCAAATTTTGCTGTATGTTGCCCAAAACCAAACGAACCGTCAACAGCGATTGAGCAAATCTACGGAAATTTTGCTGACTCGTTTGCAGCAAGCCAGAATTGAGTGTCTCGACATCAGTGAACGTGCCAAGCATCTTTATGGCGTTTACCAAAAGATGCTGCTGCAACACAAGGAGTTTCACGAAATTTACGATTTGGCAGTGCTGCGGATTATTGTGACAACTCATGAAGAATGTTACCGCGCTTTGGCGGTGGTGCATGATATGTTCCGCCCCATCCCCGGTCGTTTCAGTGATTATATCGGCTTGCCCAAGCCTAACGGCTACCAATCACTCCACACAGTCGTTGTCAGCAGTACGGGTAAACTCCTAGAAGTCCAAATACGTACACTAGAAATGGACTATTTGGCAGACTACGGAATTACAGCTTACTGGAGACTTGCTCACTCACTAGAATCTTCTAAGCAACCAACTAAACATAATCAGCAAAAACTAAACGAATTTGCTTGGGTGAATGAGCTCGTTGCCTGTAACGAAGAGATTTGTGATGCATCTGAGTACATGCAGAGCATCAAAAATGATTTAACAATGGAGGAAATTTATGTTTTTACCCCAAAAGGAGATTTAATATCTTTACCACCTAAATCAACACCTGTGGATTTTGCGTATAAAATACATACAAATGTTGGGAACAGCTTGGCGAAAGTAAAAATAAATGGTGAAGACGCAAATGAAATAACTATGTTAACCACTGGCGACACAGTTGAGATACTTACAGATAGCAACGCCGAGCCTAAATTAGGTTGGGTTAAGGTAGCAGCAACTAACAAAGCAAAAAATGCAATTAGAAGGTGGCATAAAAATAAATATGCAAGTAAATCTAAGTCAAAGTTACTCAAAGAATATCTCGTTCCAGTTGTTAATTTGAGTTTTATATCTGTAGATAGAATAGGAATATTAAAAGATGTCATAGAGAAATTTTATCGATACCAAATTAATGTCCAAGCTGTCCATGTCGAAACAAATACAAATGGCATTGCTAAGATAAACCTATCCATTGAAACTAGTGAGGCAGATCAGTTAAATGAATGTATTAAAGAAGTATCAAGAATATCAGATATTCTTGATTTCCGAGTGGTTTAATGCAGCAACCCAAGTTAATCACCGGAGGTAGTAGTATGGAATGAAGTGCCCTAGTCCCTGCCTTATGGATCAAAAGAAATGGCATTTATACTTATGACTATACTTTCCGGAAATACTTTGAAGAGATATGGAATAGGAAGAGTAGAAGTGTAATGTAAAAATACCGCAGAAAGCTTGACAAGGTGGATCTATGACCCTAACTTCGGATAAAATCACTAGCAGTTTTAACTTAATTGCTTTAATTAAAGCTGAGATAGCAGATGTAGATCTCAGCAATAGTTCTGATGAATTGTTCAATTTTTTAAACCAGTTAGAAGAGCGAAACTTTTTTTCGACAGAAATTGGACATTTAGTAGAAGTTGTTGCGAAGGAACTATACGATCTAACATCAGATTTGAATATAGCTGTTGCTGGGCTTCTCTACACATACTCTTTAGTAAATAACGACGGTGTTCAAAATGTAGAAAGTATTGTTCATCTCAATTTAAATGTCACTAATCTGTTAAAAAGCTTAAAAATATTATCTAAGTGTATATCGAAGTTTAAAATTACACCTACCTCTACTATCAACTTTTTTGAAGGAGAAAATTTCCGAAGACTAATAATTGTCGTCACCAGGGATATAAGAGCGCTGGTTATTGAACTCGTCTATAGACTAGTTATTTTAGAATATATAAATCGTGTGGTCGGCTTGAAAAAACTTTTGAAAGATAGCTTTACAATTGAGACTTTCAAAGTTTTTGTCCCGATTGCTAATAGATTAGGTCTTTGGAATATCAAGTGGAAATTAGAAGATTTTTCATTTAGAGAACTAGAACCAAAAATCTACTTTAAGATTGTGACTCTGCTTTCTGATACTCGTTCAGAAAGAGAGAAATATATGAATTATTGTATTGATGAGATCCGCAATAGGCTTGTGGAAAATGGTTTTACTAGTACTAAATTCGAGGTGAGTGGTAGAACCAAAAATATATACAGTATATATGCAAAGATGAAGCAACTTTACTGCTACAGTAAAGGTATAGTTCCTAGTAAGTTGCCATCCAATGATTTTAACAAGTTTCTGGACGGTAACTTTAATTCTAGTTTTGAATCTGTATACGACTTGTTCGGCATTAGAGTTAATTGCAACTCCATACCAGACTGTTATGCTGCACTCGGAGTCATACACAGTTTATTCCGTCCAGCACAAACTCCCAGAAGGAATAGTAGTCACTTCATTGACTATGTCGCTGCACCAAAGTCAAATGGTTATCGCTCTCTTCACACCGTTGTGATTGGACCAATGCAGAAGAGGCTGGAAGTTCAGATAAGAACTTATGAAATGAATGCCCAAGCAGAATATGGGATCGCTGCTCATTGGAAATACAAAGAGTTTGGTCATTCACAATCGACTAACAAAGAAGAACATATATTTGCTGATATTAAAAAGGTGATCAATGAGCAGGGTCTCGCTGCTGTTCATAGTTTCCTAGAAGGTTTAGATAATGATATATTTGGCTCTGAGATATACGTATTTACTCCCAGAGGAGATGTCATATCTTTGTCACAAAGTGCGACTGCGGTTGATTTTGCTTACCGAGTTCACACGGAGGTGGGTAACCACTGTGCTGGGGCGCGGGTGAACGGACGGATGGTGACTCTCGATACGCCATTAAAAAATGGGGACATAGTTGAGATCATCACTCAGAAGAATTCTCATCCGAGTTTGGATTGGCTGAACTTTGTGGTCACCCCAGGTGCTCGCAACCGGATTCGCCAGTGGTACAAGCAGTCGCACCGCGAAGAAAATGTTGCTCGTGGTCGGGAGTTGTTAGAAAAAGAACTTGGTAAACCAGGTTTTGAAAGTACGCTCAAATCGGGACCGATGCAGGCTGTAGCACAACGTTGTAATTACCACTCTGTACAAGATTTACTGGCGGCTTTGGGTTACGGTGGAATCACACTCAACCAAGTCCTCAATCGTTGGCGAGAAGAGGTGAAAGCGCAACAACCAATTGCGATTGCGCCCCAAGTTCCGATAAAAGAGCCGACAGTACCCAAGGTGTTGCGAGATGGAACTTCAACCGCCTCACGCTCCAGTTCGCCAATTATTGGAGTAGAAGGGTTGATGTATCATCTAGCTGGGTGTTGTACTCCCATTCCCGGAGAGGCGATTATCGGTGTCGTGACGCGAGGTAGAGGAATTTCGATTCATCGCCAAGGGTGTCATAATCTGGAGCATGTGGAGAGCGATCGCCTAGTACCAGTCACGTGGAACCAAGCTGCGGAAAATAGTCCTCGTCCTCAGACTTATCCGGTGAATGTGCAGATTGAAGTCTTGGATCGGGTGGGAGTGTTAAAGGATGTTTTGTCGCGCTTAAGTGACCAAGGGATCAATGTGCGTTACGCTCATGTGAAAACTGCTATTGGTCAACCAGCTTTGATAGATTTGGGGATAGATATATGTGCTCGCGCTCAACTTGAACAAGTTTTTACTCACATCAAGAAATTGAGCGATATTCGTAATATCCACCGTATCGGTGAGATTGATAATTTGTAGGGCGATATCTTCGTAGTGTAACGTACCATTTTAAGTTACTGTTTCACCATTAAGGCAAGAGCGATGTCTGACGACAAGCCGAGTCGCGTCTACGCTTTTTAGTATCGAACCGC
>CAZZXJ010000047.1:0-18728 GCA_964657905.1 uncultured Stigonema sp. | reverse complement strand
ATTGGCGAGATCATCCGGAGCGTGACGCGACGGGCGGGCGACAGCAAGCACATTTTTGAAGCCGTGAGGCAACCAGTAATGCTGTTCACCGCCTTGAGTGTGAGTGAAGTAGTATTCGGGCGAGCGGCTGGACTCTTACAAACTATCCTCCATCCGATCCACCGACAGCACATCGTCCGGTCTCTATATGCCTACTTGCAGCAGCATTCCCATCGCTACCTGAGCAGTAGTTTTGCTGGGGCATTGGCACATCGTATTGGCGAAACCTCTCTGGGTGTAACACAGACGATGCAAATGATGATTACTGAATTTATGCCAGTAATTGTCGTGTATACCGTCGCTACAATGTTACTGTATCGCGTCTATCCTCCGCTGGCTGCACTCGTGGGGGTGTGGGCAGTTCTCTTCGTCAGTATTTCGTTCTGGCTGGCAACTCGTTGCCGAATTTACTCCCGGAAAGCCGCAGCTGCAAGAAGTGAGACAACTGGCATCATCGTAGATGCAGTAACAAATCTCACCAGTAGCAGACTGTTTGCTCGTCTGGGTTTTGAACGAGGCTATTTGAATGACCAATTAAGGCGCGAACTTAAAGAGGTGAGAAAGTCCAACTGGTACTCGGAGCGAATCCGCTGGTTTCAGTTTATCTCAGCAGCCGTTCTGAAAATCAGCACTCTGTATTACTCGCTCAAACTGTGGAGTACTGGTGCGATCGCTGCTGCTGACTTTGTGGTAGCAACCAGTCTGTCGCTGTTGATCATCAGTGAAGCCCGCAATTTAAGTAAACGCTTTCTAGAATTCTTTGAACATATCGGCAATGTTGCCAATGGTGTCTACATTATCGTTCAACCCCACGAGCTGATTGATCGCGACCATGCGATCCCCTTCACAATCACCCAAGGTCGCATTGAGTTTCGTGGCGTGCATTTCAGCTACTCTGGGGGGAAGAAAGTGTTTGATAATCTCTCTGTCACCATCCAACCGGGACAGCGGGTCGGACTGGTGGGCTTCTCCGGCTCCGGAAAATCTACCTTTGTCAATCTAATTTTGCGTCTGTTCGACCCCCAAGCCGGACAGATTCTCATCGATGGGGTTGATATTCGAGACATGACTCAGAATGCCCTACACGCCCAAATTAGCTTGATTCCGCAAGATCCATCTTTGTTCCATCGGACGTTGCTGGAAAATATTCGTTACGGACACTTAGAGGCAACTGAAGCGGAAGTGATTGAGGCGGCACGCAAGGCTCATGCTCACGATTTCATTGGGCGAACGAAGGAGGCGTATAACTCTCTGGTCGGCGAACGGGGTGTTAAACTGTCCGGAGGGCAGCGGCAGCGCATTGCAATCGCACGGGTGATCCTCAAAGAGGCGCCGATCCTGATCTTGGATGAAGCCACCTCCAGCCTCGATTCGCTCACCGAAAAAGCGATCCAGGATACCCTAGACTTAGCGATGAATGGAAAAACGGTCATCGTGGTGGCTCATCGGCTGTCTACCATCGCCCATCTGGACCGCATTTTGGTGTTCGATCAAGGTCGTATTATCGAAGAAGGTACCCACGCCAAACTGCTGGCACTCGGCGGTGCTTACCACAGGTTATGGAAAATGCAGGCAGGTGGATTCTTACCTCTAGGAGCTAGCAATCAGAATCTATCAGATCTGCAAACAGGATAGTTTTGAACCTGCAATAGATCAGGTGAAGCCAGAAGGGCAGGAATATGCTGCTTGGATTGAAAGCTTCTTGGAAGAGTGGGAGAATACCCAGAACGCTGAATAATTGGTAAATATTCAACTGTCCTCTAATCTGTTAAGCCGACGGCTCAATTCTACTCTTAGACGGACTTGATATCAGTCGGTAAACTGGGCTGCGGAATCTGTCCGCAGCCCGGTTAGGACTTACGCACACTCACAAATTAAGCATCATGTGTATGACGGAATTCGGTCGTTTTAGACGGACGAGCGAGTCTGAAACGACCACATTGTAAGGGCGGGGTTACCCCGCCCCTACGGTCAAAAACCGCTGTCACATCGGTGTGCCAGCGGCTCTCGTAGCTGGAACGGCGCAGACCGTTGCGCCGCTCGTAGCGGCTGCGGTCAATCGGCAGGATTTGTGAGAAGCCTTCAATCGGCTCATCCTCGTGCGGATGCGCGTAGGTCACTTCGCCGAAACGAGCCGTGAACGCAACCTGTGCAGCATGATCGATGTTCTGACCGGGAAAGAACACCACTTTCCACTTCAATAGTGCTTGACGAATTTCTTTGACTGCATCATCGTGCAGAGGATGCGCTCTTATCCACGCCGCTGATTTCGGCACCAATGAAACCGGCTACCTGTTTGACTTCAATGTGCTTGTTGCTCATGTGAATTCTCCAGAGTTTGATTTATAGGGCAATACGGTTCAGTTAAGGCGTTGATCCCCCCAACACGAATTAAAAAGGAAGGCTTTCCCCCCCTGCGCTTACCGTTGAGAGTACGCCACAAAAGGCTAGTGCGTAACACCCTAAGCGCGCTGGGAGACGACAAGGCGCAAGGAACCGTCGAACTCGGGCAGGGTTCGCAAAGCACTATGGCAGATATCCCAAGTGCCGTTGTCGAGATCGCGGCGTAGGTGATCGACGTAGCGGCGGCTGGTTTCTTGGCTCACGAAGCTCCATGCAGAGCAGGCTAACCGGGCACCATCCTCCAGCAACCGCTCGGTACGTCCGTAATAGGCTTCGTTGAAGCCATCCTTGCAGTGGAGAGGGATAGGAACTGAAAGGGTGGTCACGCGACCGCCAAGAAGCGAACCAATCCGTTGCAGGGCAGGGTATCGGCGGGCCTCCGCCGCCAGCACGTCCGGGGCGTAGGCGTTCAGCCAAAACTGTTGCACCAGATCGGGGTCGCACGACAGGACAACAACCGGACCCTTCGTCACCCGCCGCATCTGGTGCAGCCCTGCGTCCAGATCGCTCCATTGATGCACGGTGAATGTCGCCATGCTGGCGTCAAAGTGGCTGTCGGGGAATGGTAGCTTTTCGGCGACGGCATCGACCGCAACGCTTAGATGAGCAGACCCCTGTGCTCGCATCGACGCGGAAGGCTCAACAGCGGTCAAGTCGCGGTCCAAAGGTTCATAGGAGCCTGCGCCAGCACCGACATTAAGCACTGTTCGTGCTGTGCCGAGTGCAGCATTGATGAACGCGGCTATCCGTGGCTCTGGCTGGCGGTATATGGAATAATCTTTCCCAATTGTGCCGTAGTTTGCATCACCGGCACTGCCATCATCTTTTCTTCCTGCCATGTGTTCTACATACCTTGGAAAGGTCAGCTACAGCAATCTGTTTTCCACAATGGTCATTATCGCTGCTTGGGGGAAAAGTAGCAAGGACACTGTTGGCGAAATATATCTTAATACTCCTCAGCCTGATTATTCCTTAGGTTGCATAGAACGCAGTGAAAGCCAAAGTTTCTAAAACACTAATTTCCCGACGTTTAAAATATTAAGTTTTGCACTGACCCAATCTCTGGGATCGTAAAAAGCGATCGCTTGTTGAGTTTGGGTTAGTTATGAGAATCTCCAAGGCGTCCCCATATTAAAATGCGTTTGTAAGGGAAAAAGAACGGACGTTCATCGTCCAAGTACTTCATTAACTTTTCCCGATATCTGTGTACAAATCGCTCGTAAGTCTCTACATCCAGCCGTTGCTCATACGTGGTTAGCAGTGTACCGCGATACCACTCTATTACGGCTTCTCGTGATGGTAACACATGCCCATAAATCTGAAGTTTCACCTCCAGATCCACAAACCCCAACTTATAAAGCAGCCTTGCATAGCTGAATGGGGTCAGTACCTCCAAACGCCGCACATATCCTTGCTCAAAGAACTTCGCAACGCAGTCTTCAAAGAATTCGGCGTCAAACTCCAAGTTGGTAACCAGCGCACCGCCATCAGGTTTTTCGTATTTTTTACCGCAATCAAGGCTACATTTTAGACAATAAAGGGGGGAATTTTAGGTAGTGATCGCTAATCCCAAATCTTCTAGTATTAGAAGTGCAGTCTGGGGATTCTATTTACTATTTTTTCGGCGTTGCATAATTGAAGTATGAATTCGAGCGAAACCCAAGGGGCAAGCCGCACGAGAAGGCATCGCTATGCAATGTCCAAGGTGCGCATTAACTCATATCCGTAAGAATGGTTCGTAAAAATTCCTACTCCCCCTCTCCGCGCTTCGGACAGGGGGTACGGGGCTGAGGTTCTACTTACATCCTAAAGACTCACGAGTTTCCACACCAGTTTTAGAATTAACACCACTGGCCTTAGCGCAGAGTTTTTTCACTTCCTGACCATCTAGAATAGCATTCGTGAAGTCAGTACCTGTGGCATCTACATCATCAAACCTAGAACGCAACAGCATTGCATCTACCAAAATTGCATCACTTAAATCAGCGCCCTTAAAGTCCGCCAGATAAGCTATGCCATTAGAGAAATCTGCACCATGCAGATTCACAAACTGCAATGCGGAACCGTTAAAAACTCCACCACGTAAATCAGCATTGCTGAAATTACTTTTCTCCAGATTGACATTAGTAAACTCAGATCTAATTAAACTTTGACCAGAGAAATCTTTGCCAATGAGTTGTTCATTGCCCACTGAAGCTGTGACACTCGAAGAACTTGCTGCCTGTGCCGCTAGGGGAAACAAAAAAAGAACTACAGCTAAGACAAACCCAGCTAATACTTGCCAACGCCTGATCAGCATAACTTAATAAATCTCAACACTTACATAACTAATTATTAAGCCTCTCGGGCATTTCTGCTGAGTTATCAGACTCAATAAACAGAGGATTCATGGAGAAATATGATAAAAAAAATACATTTAACCTGAAATCTGTACGGTGTTTCCTTCTTCCAAGGGGAGAAGAGTCGCGCTCGAAGATCTCGAACGCAGCATCTGTAATAAATGCCTCTTAGTAGTCAGGACTTACGCAAAAATTGCCAAAAAGCTTAATTTATCGAACCGCCAAGACAAGCCAGTGCGTTGCGCGGGTTCCCCGTGTTGAAGCAACTGGCGTGCCAAGAACGCCAATAATTCGTAGATTTTGCGTAAGTCCTAGTAGTATGTGCAACAGCGCACCACTATTGAAAGGTTTCCTACGATAGAAAGAGCCACGCTTAGTAAATTACAACACTGCCAAGGATTGAGTAAAACAAGCAGAATGACATTTGTCCAACTCATCTTGTAGCGAATAAATGGTATAATTTATTCGCTACAATATCCACTTCTATTTTGCAACGCCTTTGTGATTGATTTAGAGTTGTGCTAGTTATGTCCCTAGACTGAATTTCATCCGCTCAGGTTGATCGAAAAATTAATTTAAACTAAGGTTAACTTTCTCTTTACCTTTAATTTAAAAACACATTTATACTTATACTTATCAATAAAAATATTTAAGAATGAATAAAAACTTATATTCTTTTATAAAGTACTGTATTGGAATTTGATGTGAGAAAATCTTAAAAGTCATTAGAGCTTCTATTTAGTTTCCAAACTAACACCATATGGGAGCATCAAGAATTATGGCTCTGGTTTTTGAATCCAGGATTTTATCTTTATGCGGTTAAGTAAGCAACTGAAATATACTTCGCCGACATCATTTTCATATACGGAGAACATTGTATGCAACTCTTTGGAGAGACATTAACGGCAGGCACTGTTTTGCTACTCGTTTTATCTGTGGGACTGGCGCTCTTTTTTGAAGCCATCAACGGTTTTCACGATACCGCAAACGCAGTTGCCACGGTCATTTACACTCACTCGCTGAAGCCTACTGTCGCCGTCGTCTGGTCAGGCATTTGTAACCTGCTGGGCGTACTGACGTCAACCGGAGCCGTGGCTTATACCGTCGTAGCGCTCTTACCAATTGATTTGGTAACGACTATTGGATCGGGCCCAAGCTACGCGATGATATTCTCTATTCTGATATCAGCGATCATTTGGAACTTTGGAACCTGGTACGTAGGCTTACCAAACTCCAGTTCACACGCCTTGATTGGTGCAATCCTGGGTGTCAGCATAGGGCATGCACTGCTATCTGGTAATCCCATAAACGAGGGTCTAAACTGGGCACCAGTGCAGAGTGTCTTCGCGGCGCTACTGGTTTCGCCTGTGGTTGGATTCGTTAGCGCAGCACTGCTGCTGCTGCTAGCGAAGGCATTGATCAGACGACCAGAGTTGTACCAACCCGCAGATGAAAAGAAGGCGCCACCGCCCTGGGTTCGGGCTTTGTTAATCCTGACTTGTACCTCTGTTAGCTTCGCCCACGGTTCAAATGACGGGCAAAAAGGTATGGGTTTGTTGACGCTGATCCTGGTTGCCGTCCTTCCGGGTGCATTTGCACTGAATCTCCAATCCACGAATATTGCTCAGCTAGCTACTGAGTCAAGGTCTGTGGCTCCCATAATTGCACAACATGCATCTGGAGTGTCCCTGAGCGAGCAACAGGCAAACACTGATCTGACAAACTTCTTGAAGCCCAACAGTAAAGCCAGCGACAAAATCTTTCCAGCACTTGCTACCAAGAATAACACTATTACAGACAAGCTGTCTGGCAAGACGAGTTTCCAAGATTTTTCAAATAGCGATCGCCGCACACTACGAAATGATATGTATCTCGTCTCCTCAGCAATTGGCAAGCTAGACAAAGGAAAACAGCTTACCAATCCCCAAGAGGAGAAGACTTTGACAGGTTACGGGAAAACATTGGATAAAGAGACCAAGTACATTCCCAATTTCGTAAAAGTAGCCGTCGCCTTCGCACTAGGTATTGGCACAATGATTGGTTGGAAGCGGATCGTTGTGACTGTGGGTGAAAAGATCGGTAAGGAACACCTTTCCTACGGTCAGGGCGCATCGGCTGAAATAGTGGCGGCGGCAACAATTTCTGCTGCGGATCACTTCGGTCTACCTGTTAGTACCACACACGTGCTATCGTCTGGTATAGCAGGTACAATGGCGGCAAGCGGTTCTGGGCTACAGGCGGAAACGCTCAGGAATATAGCGCTATCGTGGATTCTGACCCTGCCAGTTTGCACGTTTCTTGGTGCCGCTTCCTTCACAGCAAGTTTGTACCTCATCCTGAATGTTCTAGGTGTAAAGTAGAATCTAGTTTTCTTTTGAATCTCACGCAAAGGCAAGGCAGTGCGTTGGTGAGGCAGCGAGCAGTACGTCCGAGTGTTTCCCGACAGAGGCGACTGCCGTGCATGCTTCCCCGGCGCTCTGCCTGCCTTGTCTTTGCTTTTAGGGTATGGATATTCTTCTTTTTCACTACACCCCACACCCCAACGCAGGTTTTGGTAATACTGGATAAAGAAGTTTACCTACGACAGCAAAACGACTTGTGGCTAATCAAGAAGAAATTGCTCTATCCCTGACTCGAACGCCTCTATTCGCCCTTGCACAAGAACTGAAAGCGCGGCTTACCAGCTTTGGTGGTTGGGAAATGCCAGTGCAGTTTGTTGGCATTAGCCGAGAACACGAAGCTGTAAGAAATGCAGCAGGAATGTTCGATATTTCTCACATGGGCAAATTTATTCTCCAGGGGAAAGACCTTATTTCCCAAATCCAGCGTTTAGTTCCTTCAGACTTGAGTCGGTTGCAATCTGGGCAAGCGCAATACACCGTATTGTTGAATCCCCAAGCAGGAATTATCGACGACATCATTTTCTATTACCAAGGTGAATCCACTGGTCAACACCGGGGAGTGCTGATTGTTAATGCTGCAACGACTAGTAAAGATAAAGCATGGCTATTGCAACACCTAAACGTAGATGAGGTTAAGTTTCAAGATATTTCGCCGGAAAAAGTCTTAATTGCTGTGCAAGGACCAAAAGCTAGCAGCTTCCTTCAGCCCTCTGTGCAAGAGGACTTAACCCCAATCAAAGCATTCGGTCACATTGAAGCGACAGTACTAGGTAAACCAGCCTTTATTGCCCGCACAGGTTACACCGGGGAAGATGGATTTGAGGTGATGGTAGATCCAGATGTGGGGGTAGAATTGTGGCAAAGTCTTCTCAACGCTGGTGTTGTTCCCTGCGGACTTGGTGCAAGAGACACCCTGAGACTAGAAGCCGCAATGGCACTTTACGGTCAAGATATCGACGACACCACTAACCCGTTAGAAGCTGGTTTAGGTTGGCTGGTTCACCTAGATACCAAAGGTGATTTTATCGGTCGGTCAATCTTGGAACGGCAAAAAGCTGCTGGAGTCCAACGCCGACTAGTCGGTTTGCAAATGCAAGGACGCAATATTGCTCGTCACGGTTATCAAGTACTATCAGCAGGTGTAGTCGTTGGGGAAGTTACTAGTGGTACACTATCACCAACACTGGTTTATCCCATTGCCTTGGCCTATGTTCCCACACCGCTTGCAGTTGTCGGTCAGCAGCTAGAAGTGGAAATTCGTGGCAAAGCTTACCCAGCAGTTGTCGTTAAACGTCCGTTTTATCGGTCAAAAAATCGATTGGCAAACGGCTAAATGCTAATTGCTAATTGCTAATTGCCTCACTACTATTAGTTATTAGTTATTAAGCATGATAATTTTTGTAAGGTGGAAGAGGAAGTGCTATGTATGTTTGAATATCCTTCAGATTTGAAGTACCTGGATACTCATGAATACGTCCGGATTGAAGGTGAAATTGCCACCATTGGCATTACCGCCTTTGCAGTAGATCAGTTGGGTGACGTTGTATTTTTGGAACTTCCAGAAATCGGTGATGCTGTAACCAAGGGAGACACCTTTGGCAATATTGAATCGGTCAAAGCCGTTGAAGATTTGAATTCCCCGGTTACTGGCACAGTCATAGAACGCAATGATACGATAATCGAATCTCCCGAACAAGTCGCACAAGACCCCTACGGAGAAGGGTGGTTGCTGAAAGTGCGCGTCAACGATTCTGATGAAATTGATGATGCCATGACTGCCGACGAGTATAGATCTCAGGTTGAAGGGGAGTAGAGATTGTTAATAGCTAATAGCTAATTGCTAATTATTTCTATTAGCCCTTAGCCATTAGCCACTCTCCTGCAAGTTCTCCGGAAAAACTTTATGAAGTTTAGATAAACTGATCACATAGCTCTAACGCCTTAAAGATACTTGTTGCAAAATATGAAGTAGTCGCATCTGGAGAGCAATTTGTGGTAATTAACGCTCCTCGTCCTAAGTCACAACATCAGCAGATACTGGGGGAAAAGAGTCAGAAGTTAAGTTCTTTTCAAGAACGGCACATTGGACCATCTGATGATGATATCCAGCAAATGCTTGAGGTGTTAGGCTTTACCACCCTTGATGACCTTATTGACCAAACAGTACCGCAGGCGATCCGGTTATCTCACCCATTAGAGTTGCCAGTCGCACAAAGTGAGTACGCAACCCTTGCCAAGTTAAAAGAAATAGCTTCAAAAAATCAAGTATTTCGCTCATTCATTGGCATGGGATATCACGACTGTATCACCCCAAGCGTGATTGGGCGCAATATACTGGAAAACCCTGGGTGGTATACCGCCTACACCCCATATCAACCAGAAATTGCCCAAGGGCGACTGGAAGCGCTGCTGAATTTCCAAACCATGATTATCGACCTGACAGGTTTGGAAATTGCCAATGCTTCGTTACTGGATGAAGCCACAGCAGCAGCAGAAGCGATGACCATGAGTTATGGTGTTTGCAAAAATAAAGCAAATACCTATTTTGTCTCTCGTGACTGTCATCCCCAGACCATTGACGTGTTGCAAACACGGGCTAAACCCTTGGGAATTAACATCATTAATGGCGATCATCAGGCCTTTGATTTTTCTCAACCCATTTTTGGGGCAATTCTACAATACCCCACCACTGATGGCATAGTTTACGACTACCGCGCTTTTGTAGAAAAAGCCCATGCTGAGGGTGCATTGGTAACGGTAGCCGCAGACCCCTTAAGCCTGATACTACTAACACCTCCAGGGGAATTTGGTGCTGATATTGCCATTGGGAGTACACAGCGATTCGGTATCCCCTTAGGCTACGGGGGACCCCATGCAGCTTACTTTGCCACAAAAGAAGAATACAAGCGGCAGGTTCCAGGACGGATTGTAGGTGTATCAAAAGATGCTTACGGCAAAACTGCATTGCGTCTAGCGCTGCAAACCCGCGAACAGCACATCCGCCGCGAAAAAGCCACCAGCAACATTTGCACCGCGCAGGTGTTGCTGGCGGTGATGGCAAGTATGTATGCTGTCTATCATGGGCCTACTGGACTCAAGACAATAGCCGAGAACATTCACCAGTTGACCGTACTCCTAGCGTCAGGACTAAAGCGCCTGGGTTACAGCATCAGTTCGGAATATTTCTTTGATACCCTACGAGTGGAATTAGGAACACGCCCCTTAGAAAAGATTCTAGAAGCATGCATTGCTCGAAAAATTAACCTTCGTATTTTCGACGCCACGACTGTAGGTATCTCCCTAGACGAAACCACAACAGAAGAAGATTTAATCGATCTTTGGCAAATTTTCGCTCTTAGCGATCACCTACCCTTCATCTTAGAAGAATTAACCATTTGCCCCACTCGTACGGGCGGGGGAACCCCGCCCCTACCTCCTCACATCCCCCTGAAGCGATCCACCACCTACCTCACCCACCCCATCTTCAACCGCTATCACTCAGAAACTGAGTTGTTGCGCTATCTGCACAAGCTAGAAACTAAGGACTTGTCGCTAACGACATCGATGATTCCGTTGGGATCTTGTACGATGAAGCTGAATGCCACATCTGAGATGATACCAGTCAGTTGGGCTGAGTTCGGCAACATACATCCTTTTGCACCGCTGTTGCAAACGCAGGGTTATCAAATCCTGTTCCAGCAGCTTGAGGAATGGCTAGCGGAAATCACTGGTTTTTCTGGAGTTTCGTTGCAACCAAATGCTGGTTCTCAGGGCGAATACACGGGTCTTTTGGTGATTCGTCAGTATCACCAAAGTCGCCAAGAAGCACACCGCAACGTCTGTTTGATTCCCTCCTCAGCACACGGGACAAACCCTGCAAGTGCGGTGATGTGCGGAATGAAGGTCGTTACTGTTGCTTGTGACGCTTTCGGTAACGTTGACCTTGATGACCTCAAGGCTAAGGTAGAAAAGCATAGCTCTTATCTTGCAGCATTAATGGTGACCTATCCCTCGACTCATGGTGTCTTCGAGGAACAAATTCAGGAAATCTGTGCTGCAGTCCATGCCCACGGTGGACAAGTTTATATGGATGGGGCAAATATGAACGCCCAAGTAGGACTTTGTCGTCCCGGAGATTTCGGCGCCGATGTCTGTCATTTGAACCTGCACAAAACCTTCTGCATCCCTCACGGCGGCGGTGGTCCTGGTATGGGACCAATTGGTGTCGCACAGCATTTGGTGCCTTTTCTGCCCGGACACCCAGTCATAGGGGGAAGAGACGTTCCGGCGGAACGTTTGTACGGGAGTGGGGAAGAAAATCAATTCCTCATTACCCCTTATCCCCAGAGGGGGTACCGAGTTCCCCATACTCAGCATATGGGTGCGGTTTCTGCTGCACCTTGGGGTAGCGCCAGCATCTTGGTAATTTCTTGGATGTACATTGCTATGATGGGTGGAGGGGGTTTGACGGAAGCAACGAAAGTCGCAATTCTCAATGCTAACTACATTGCTCGTAAGCTTGAGCCATATTATCCTGTTTTGTATAAAGGGAAAAATAGTCTAGTTGCTCATGAGTGCATTTTGGATTTGCGATCGCTCAAAAAGTCTGCGAGTATCGAAATCGATGACGTAGCCAAGCGCTTAATGGACTATGGCTTCCATGCACCGACTGTCTCCTGGCCTGTAGCAGGTACAATCATGGTGGAACCAACAGAAAGCGAATCCAAGGAAGAGTTAGATCGATTCTGTGATGCGATGATTGCCATCCGAGCGGAAATCGCTGAAATTGAATCAGGTAAGATGGATAATCAAGATAATGTCTTGAAGAATGCACCCCACACGGCAGAAAGTTTAATTGTCGGAGAATGGAATCATCCTTATTCTCGAGAACAAGCTGCTTACCCCGCACCTTGGACTCGCGACTATAAATTCTGGCCTAGTGTTGCTCGCATTGACAATGCCTATGGCGACAGGAATTTTGTTTGCTCTTGTCTGCCAATGGAAGCTTACTAAATTATGAATTATGAATTGTGAATGAGCAAAAAAATTCATAGTTTATAATTCATAATTCCTATGGCGGTTTGCGATTTAATGAGGTACATCGGGTATGGGCGAACGGCCGTTCGCCCATACACTGTGGGTGTACTTCATCCACATGAAAAGCGCTATAATTCCATTAATTCTTCTTTTAAAGACAGAGGTTTATATCCCAAGGCAAAAGCTTTGGAACTATCTAAAGAAACATCAGCCGGTCTGGGTGCTGCCATTTTCACATCTTGTTGTCGGCAGGCTTTTAGTCTGGTGGCGGGAAGCTGAAAAACTTCCATTAACAGGCGACCAAAATCATAACGTGAAATCCGATCAAGTCCGCCCAAATGAATGTGTCCATTCACGAGTTCCAATGCTAATAATAATCCTTTTGCCGCAGTTAGTCCGCTGACTGGCGTCCGAAATTCATCTATAAATAGATTTAAATCTTTTCCTTCTTTGATAGTTTGAATAAATTGCTGTATAAAGCTTGTGGCTGTGGGTGTTCCCATACCAAACATTAATGGCATACGGCAGATTGCTGTCATGGGATAGCGTTCTAGCATACCTGACTCAGCCATAACTTTTTGCTCTCCGTAAATGTTAACAGGACATACGGGGTCTGTTTCCTTGTAGGGAGCGTTTAAACCATCAAAAACTAGGTCAGTTGATGTAAAAGCGCAGGGGATAGAATAATCAGCGCATAGTCCGGCGATATTGCTGGATGCTATCACGTTGATTGCGTGTGATTCTTCAGGGTGGTTTTGACAAAAATTGGGTTGAGATAGTGCTGCTGTATGAATAACTGCTGCTGGCTGAATTTCACTAAATATCTGTTTAAGTTTTTGAAAATCTGTCAAGTTAACTTTTAGTAATTTTGTATCTGTAATTTCTAAAGAATGGGAGAAATATGTCCCATAAACTTCCCATTCTGGCTTTGCTAACTGGCAAACATGCCATCCTAAAAAGCCGCTGGAACCTGTAATTAACAGTTTTTTCATATTTGATGCACAGACACTGAAGCTGTTACTTTATACGCACATCTGGCTTTAGTCCAGTACGAACACGACTATTCAATTAATTCTTGAAACTGCTTGTCACTACGAACTTTGTCAAAATCTGAGTCGGTTTTTGCTAACTTCTTGTACTTTTCAGGAACTAGCTTAATTGCCTTTTGTAGGTTCTCAATTGCTAATTCAGTATTTTTTTGCAAAGCATAAGCGCAAGCTTTGTTATAATATGCTTCGTGTTTGTTTGGGTTGATAGCCATCGCTTTGTCGTATGATGCGACCGCTTCTGGGTAGCGTTGTAACTTTGTTAGAGTAATGCCTCGGTTAATCCATGCTTCATACTTGTTTGGTTGAATGGCGATCGCTTTGTCGTATGATGCGACCGCTTCTGGGTAGCGTTGTAACTTTGTCAGAGTATTGCCTCGGTTAAACCATGCTTCATGCTTGTTTGGTTGAATGGCGATCGCTTTGTCGTATGATGCAAGAGCTTGTTGATCGTGTTGCAAAGCTGTTAGGGCATTACCTCGGTTAATCCAAGCCTCAGCAATATTTGGTTTAATGCTGAGAGCTTTGTCGTACGCTGCTATAGCATCCTCGTAGCTCTTTGAGTTGAATGAATGGTTACCTTGATTAAAAAAATCTTCTGCCTTTTGGATCACGTTCGCTTCTGTAAGCAACTGGGAAACATTAGTTTCCTGTACAACTTGCTCACTATTTTTTCCCGCTGAGTTTGCCCCATCACCACAGCCTAATACGAGTAAAGCGATAAAACCAGAGGCGACAAAGCAGCGCCAACAGACCATGTTCTACAGAACCCTCAATATAATGTCACATGTTTTTTATCTGTATAAAAAAATATACAGACATATTCATGTTACCTTAATTGATTTCCCAAATTTATATTTTAAATTTAAAGTTTGCGTTCACACCCGCAAAAACGCTACAGGCGGTTTTTACCCCAATACGGTTCAGTTAGGGCTGAACCGTAGGAATTTCAGACTTGTAGAGACGCGACGCCAGTTGCTTCAAGTCGGGAAACCCGCCCAACGCACTGGCTCAAATTTCGCGTCTCTACACAGGTTGACGGTTGGCAAATTCTCTTAACAGCAAGCGTATTGGTTTTTACCCTTTGTCTCTTCGTTCAGGAGATCAGGAACCGTTGCCAGCGCATCGCGCGCGCTCGGCGCCCCAAGGCTACGCGCTAGCCCCGGTAGACGGGGAAAACATCCGAAAAGTCCCCACCTTCTTGGAACCTAAAGGACGAAGAAGCCGAGGTCGAAGCATTCTTCTTCAACACTAGAAATATATCTAGGACTAGCCCTTTCAAGGTGAGCATTTGTACTATCACGGTTTTTGTGGCATTTCAGCCATCGGCTGGAATTGAATAAAAAATCTATGTATTAAACTCCAGATTTTTGGACTGTAAATTAAGCGATCGCCAGCGCCAAAATCCCAAAATCGGGTGAAAAACATGATTTTCTCATAGTACAAACGTTCACCTTGAAAGGGCTAGTATCTAGGACTTAAGCATTGACAGAAATAGTTAAGTATGCATCCGGATGAGTCCAGCAATTCGTAGACCACAATATGACTGTAGGGGCGCGGTTTCCGCGCCCTTACAATGTGGTCAATTCTGTTTGAGAGCGATGCCCCAAATGGGCTGCTGCACCTTTATATTTTCGCTCTATAATTTGAAACGACCGAATTCCGTTACACACATGATGCTTAATTTGTATAGTGCGTAAGTCCTAATATCCTTCAACGATGGAATGAAGGTTGTCACGAAAGCTTGGTTTTGTTTGCGGAAATTCAAAAACAGGGTTACAAAGGTAGCTATGATACCGTAGCCCGTTCTACTCGTCGCATCCTTACTGCTCAAGGAATTCAGCCTCTTCCTGCTTTTCGTCGTTCTGCGATCGCGATTGCGTTAAGACTACTCAGTTCAACATGACCTTTCCCACGCTTACCTGATTCACCAGCAGTGTCTTGAGGTTTTCGCTACTTGAAAAGCTCAAGGCACTAAAGTATTTGCTGGTCAATTAAATCTAATATCTCTGCATCTCTAGTGATGTCAAATTTTCTGGCAAACAATTTTGGAGAATTCACAAGCCGATGGAAATCACTTTTACCTAGAATCGCAGGAGGAGTTGGATTGGGATTCTCCCAGTCAATATACTTGAGATCGTCATTAACAATGCAATTTTTGAATGGTGAGTTTGAAACAATAGTATGGAAAAAATTCTCATCGGGTATAAATACATATTTAAAGTAGTTAACGAACGCGGGATTATTTATAACAAAGTTGTTGATGTATTGTATACACTCTCGTGATAGACACCACCACTGAGAGCCGCCGTACGGCTCGAAACCTGTGGGAAATCTACGCTTTATAGTGAGATATAAATGTTTGCTACGAAAACGGAAGTGCCAGTGATGTACCCTGTTTAAAGCTTGATAGCACCCATCTTGATGAGTCCATCTGTTTTGAGAATCTAAGGCAAAAGATTCTATGAATTCCTTGCCACGGTGTCTCTGTAGAAACTCTTTTATTTGGCTGGTCGTCTTAATTAAATAATCTTGCCCTGATAGCAAAATTGCATAATCGAAATCTATACTTGAATTAACTAGCTGCCTTATGCCTTCAATCGTTGCTGCTACAATATTAAAATTTCCCCAATAGCATCTATATCTTTTTAAGAAATAAACATTTGAAATGCTGCTTAGCTGCTCCAATAACTCATGGTATATGTCATTACCAGTCCTACTATCAATATGGATGAAAAATGATGTATCCTCGTCTGCAATTTTACGGATTAAACGCACTATTTGTTCAGGATATTTGTGTGTTAAAACTATATAAGATATTTTCATAATTATGCCTTTTTTAAAATCTCACGAATCTAGCTATTTTAAATGTTTGCTGTTTCATTTTGGTGATTATATGTGAGGGACATTTTTACTACTTAAGTAATAGTTGAATCGGCAGTCCAAACCCCAAATAATTCCGAATTCCTAAAAATAAAGCAAGTATTCCGATAAAAAAGGCAGTAGCTCGAATATCTTGGTTGAAACACGAGAGTTTTTCTCGCCAAAGTCCATAAAGGTTGACTACGTACAATGGAAAATCGCTGAGTGAAATGACAATTATTGCCCCTAGTATGCCGAAACTTTGATGTGCTAGCGGTACACCCAGAGTAATTACGCTAAACCGAGCAAAGTTACTTTGAGCTGAGTATAAGGGCTTGCTAATTGCTAATAGAGCCGGACTAATAGTATAAAATAACAGGGAAAACCAGATGCCACAGCAGAGAATCGGCATCATCCAGCTAGCCTCAGCATACCTTTGGTCATATAGTGCCGTGATAACTAAATCGCCAATAGTAACCAGAGTTGCTAATACAATCGCAAATCCGATCAGCATGAGCCGCCGTTGGCGGAGAATCTTCCCTCGCAAACTGGATCTTGGTAAATCAGCTTGCTGAGAAATTGCGGGAAAAATGACTCTATGGCTAAGTTGTCTAATAATTTCTCGGGGTATGCTTGCCAACGAATATGCTACTGTATAGACGCCTAAGATTTTAAATGACAGGATCTTACCCAAAACCAGGCGATCAGCTTGTTCAGCAGCAAACATGAGCGCTGATGCAATGAACATCCACTTACCAAAGGACAGAATTTCTTTTACGGCTTCCGGCTCCCATGTGAAGCGGTTGGAGTATTTTGGTATTAACCAATAGCTGCTGACTAGTTTGTATATTGCTCCTAACACCGATGCAAAAGCTAAAGTCCAGATACTTGGATACAACCAAACCAAAACAATTAAGGTAAAGAAATAACATGCTTGCAATATCAGTTCATATAGGGAAAACATACGCAGTTCCATCCGGCGATGGAGAGTATGTATGCTAGTGGAGCTGAATCCATCAAAAACTGAGTAAAGAACAACAATAGGAATTAGCCACACCAAGCGTTGGTCATTGTAGAAATTTGCTGCCGGAAAGGCAAGAAGTACACCAACAAGCCAAATTACTACACCACGAATTGCTTGTAGACTCCAAGCAGTATTTAAGAAAGTAGGTTCATCGCCTCGTTTACTGTTAACTATATTTTGAGCAATACCAATATCTGAAAATAGTTCCAGACCAACTCTAATGGTATTGACCAAAGCCATCAAACCAAAATACTCTGGTTTCAGCAGGCGAGTTAGAACCAAATTATTGCCAAATCTTAGGACTTGAATACCTCCGAAACCAATAATCGTCCAGATGGCGCCACGGATAGCAAGCGTTTTTACAGATTTCATAATTCATTTCAATAATAGGTGAACATGTAGATCCTAGGAGGGTTAAATGCAATGAACAGCGTCTGGCAATGATTGCTCGAACCTTTCGTTTCTACTACTAAGAATCACAAGTTTCTTTAATCAAATATTAAAGGGAGCATGTCAGTTTTGTATTCATCCACGAATAGTGTTTATGTTCTTCACAAGCTTGACCTTTTGACTCAAGTTGATCGATGGTTTCTCTATTAATTGCCACGTAATAGCGGCAAAGCCAACACAGATAAGGATTCCTATTAATAAGCAAAAGGCTTCGATCAAAGCATTACGGTGAAGCAGCTTATACCCTATGAAAAATGCTGCTCCCAGGATGGGAACATGGGTCAGATACAGACTGTAAGAAATCTGACCAAGAAATTGTAACCATCGCCACTTTAACCAAACTTGTATGCAATTGGCTCGTCCAACTTCTAATAAAAGTATGGCGGCAATCACACAGGCAAGTACAAATCCTGCTGATTTTAGCACTCCAGCAGTTAACAAGAGCGCCGAATAGAAGTAAAAGTACATAGGCTTCAACTTATCGCGCCATGACCAATAGGCAAAGACCCCGAGCAGAAATCCGTACCATAACGGCAAAAAGATGAAAGCTCTGCCATTGTCTTCAAACACACCCATAGGAAACAGAGCAGCGAGGACAGCCGCAGGGACAAACACGACTGCTCGACTAAAGCGCAAATTCCACGAATAATTAAGCCACTGTGCTAGTCCTAATAGCGCACAGAAGACTAAATAGAACTGTATTTCTAAACACAACGTCCAGTAAACATCGTTAATATGTCCGAGTCGAAAAATGTCTTGTAAATAGAATAGGTGTGCAAACAACCTCTCGGAAGACAGAGGTGTCTTTCCGGGCGCAAACGCCTCACCTTTGACATACGAAGACAGGAGTGCAAAACCTAGAGTTATGACAATTGAGACGTAATAGGGTGGAGTGAGTCGGGCAAAACGACGCAGAGAGAAACGTCTAAAATAGGCTAAGTCAATCTTTGCCTCACGTAGCGAGTGTGCGATCACAAAGCCACTGAGGACAAAGAAGATGGCGACACCAAGGCTACCCCAATTGAAGACAACAGCTACAAACCAGTGGGGCAAAAGGTTGGTTAATAAAGTAAGATGCCCTTCTAGGGGAGCATGGAACAAAACTACCCACAAGGCTGCAATGCCG
>CAZZXJ010000046.1:0-18745 GCA_964657905.1 uncultured Stigonema sp. | reverse complement strand
CTTTACGTGTAAGTCAAAATTGGGAGTTTGGCATAACTGTAACCTTTAAGGAGGTGCAGTAGCCATGCCACGCAAGACTTGTATCCCTAACAATTCAAAAGTTCAAGGCAAGTTTTACCCACTTCAGCACGAGGAATGGCTGAGAGCTTGTCGGGAACTAACGCCAGCACAGAAGGATGTGCTGTACTACATCCGCACTACCGACCCAGACAATCATGGAATTGAGATTAATTGTGCCCAAATAGCTCGTTTACTTTCAGGATCTATGCGCATAGTTCACAGGCAAACTGTAAGCCGTGCATTGAGAGAGCTTGTAGATCAAGGCTACTTACCTGAACTGTATAGATTTAAACTAGCACCATCAGACAATACAGAAAGACTAGTACACGATCGCCTTCAAGTAGAGCTTGGCGGTGAAGTCGAAGTAGTCACTGCCGTGGGTCGTATTGACCTTCTCACTGAGTCCGAAGTTATTGAAATCAAGGATATACGAGATTGGAAAGAGGCACTGGGTAAGATTCTTGCTTATTCCGCCTTCTTTCCAGAACACAGCAAGCGCATTCATCTGTTTGGGCGAGCGGATTTAACAAAATTGGCACTAGCTCAAGCCACCTGTGCTGACTTCAACATCACTGTGACCTTTGAGGAGGTGCTGCCATGACATTGAAGAAGAATGAGCAAAACTATCTTTCTGTGCCTTTTCATCGATTAACCGAAGAAGAACTTAGACAATGGTATGAAGACAAGCTGATTGCAACGACTGGTTATCTTCTGGCAATTAGAAAAATTAAAGCACCTCCGGGAGTATCGTTTACCATCCCTAATGTTCTGAAGTTTTGTGAAGACTGGGGAATTGCTAGATCCGCCTTCTATCGAGCCGTTGATTACCTGAGAGACAAGGGTTATTTCACTTGGGAAGCTACACACGGCATTATCCTAAGCGATTCTAAGAAGATAATTTCCTTTCCTACAGAGAAAAAGTGTCCCACTGATGGGACACAGCTCCAACAAAGGGACATTAAATCCCACGAAGGGGACGTTAAATCCCACAAAAGAAACACAAAATCCCGCCATCAGGACACCTCAAGCTTGAAACCCGCACGGCGTAGTAAGTCTGGCACTCCTCAGATATATACAGATAAAACAGATATGCAGACTCTCTCAGATATGCCGTTAGAGGAGAGAGAAAATTTTGAAAAGTTTGTCAGGGAGGAATGGAAGAGAACTAAAGGCAAGGAAATTGACAGTTTCAACGCTGTAGTGCGCGGCGAGTTTTTCCAAGAGTGGTATCAAAAGTATCAAAACCGCCCTGAATTGGTGCAAGCTGCACAAAACGCCAAATGGGAGAACCATACTCGCTGCGACGAGTGGCTCACTGAGATTGAACGCACTCTCAACCCACTAGAGTTTGCTGGCACTGATAAAGAAAAGCTTGCCTTTGTGAATTGGTGCTGGGAGACAAAACAATTTAGCTGGCTACAGGAGGAAGGAAATGAGTGAGTTTCCCTTATTCGATCCCGAACCAGTTCGCCCATCTGAAGAGCTAGAAAAAGAAGTATGGCAACCAAGCTGGCGGTGTTTCTGCTGCCAGGATTCGGGAAAAATCAGCCCAAATTTAGTGCGGCGGGTTATACCAAGCTACAACTACGAACGCGATCGCATTCCCATTTGTCAAGCCTGCAATAAACATAGTGAGATTTACCACCTCAAAGAGTTTGGGGTATTAGACACTCGCTTTGATTTTCAACTTTGTAGAAAGCTGGATGCTATAGCCCGTGAAGATTGGCGACTGAGCGCCCAGGCATGGTTCGAGATGGCGAAACAGAGGATTGAGCAATCAACAGGTGAAATCGCCCAAGAGCGTAATTTAAGGAGACGCGATCGCATCTCTGCTGAATTTATCCTTGCCAAGGAAAAGCATGGGCGTGAGCGTGGTGATTGGGAGGAGATTAAGGAAAAGGACGAGGACAAGGACAAGGACGAGGAGGTAGCCGAATGATTGCCGCAGTCGCAGCTGTTAAACCAGAAGAACTGACCGAAGACGAGGAGCGTTTACGAGAACACCTGGAGCGCCAAATCGAAAAAGCTTTCTACCTTGCGGGTAAAGCTTTGCTGGAACTCAGGGACAGACGCTTATATCGCTCCACCCACAAAACCTTTGAGGAGTACTGCCGCGATCGATTTGGGTACAGCCGCCGACAGCCTTATTATCTAATTGATGCTGCGGCTGTTGTCGATAACTTATCTAAAAACTGTGAACCATTGGTTCACATTTTGCCGACCAATGAGCGTCAAGTCAGACCACTGACCCAGCTAGAACCCTTGCAACAGCGCTCAGTATGGCAGGCAGCTGTACTTGAGGCGGGTAATAAAGCCCCATCGGGACGCATTGTCAAAGACATTGTACAACGTATTACGGAAAGAACCAGAGTGCCAAATCCTTATCGTGTAGGGGAAGTTTGTCAGTTTGTTGTCAAAGATAACCCTGATTTACGGGGTAAAGGTGGGTGTTGGTGTATCGTGAGTCAAGTGAATGAATTTAGCTGTACTGTTATGGCTTGGGATGGAGAGTATACCTTGAAGATGGAACACCTAAAGTCCTTTGATTACTCGGATTCTGATTGTGAGGAAATGCACTCTTTGTGCTTACGCATTGCCAAATTACGTAGTAGTGGCAAACTGGAAGATGTGGCAATGAGTGTTCTTAAGCAATTGGGAGAGGTCAAGCGTCCTTATCTAACGACCTTGGAAGAAAAGCTTATGTCAGTTTTGGAACAGGAGTATGGATTGCTACCAATCGATAATTAGTTCTTATGGTCATTCAAAATTACCAAGAATCTTGATGTTTTCGACTGTGCCACTCCTGAGTAGCGCACTGCCCCGTGCATGCGATCGCCCAAATGCAGTACACCCTCGAATTGCTCCCCCAGTTACAATTCGTATATTTCTGCCCTGACGAAAAGCGGCTTAAATGCTGGCGAGCCGATAATGATGGAATAGAAATACGGACTGAACTATGCCATAGTTCGCCAGGGGCAGGGATAATTCACCAAGCTGTTACTGACTTTGGGATTGATTTAACAAAGTCGTGGCTGGTGGGTGAGGATGAGCAGTGTGCAGCAGCAGCGTCTGTGAATTTTATGGATTCTGAGACTTGGTGCGATCGCTTTCGACCTGGGATGTACGAAGTTAGACCAGTAACAAGTGAGCAGGTAAAGTTTTTAGAAAGCAGGAGCTTTTCTAATGACAATAATTAACCCTAAAAGTAAGAATTTCGATTTAACTAAAAGCGGTTCCGAAGTCATTTTAAAAGTTCAAGGATCTAGCCCAGAGATTGCTGAGAAAATCTATAACCTTTTAGAATACTGGATTGTGGAGATGGCGAGATTTGATTTTGAAGCTGACTGCAAAGAGGATAAGGATAGTTGACACTTTGCAAGGAACATAGCCATAGGTCAAAAGTAGGCTCAAGCACACCTACAAACAACAATTAGCCCTAGATTTTAAGCATCCTGAGCATTTCATCGCCTAATGGCATCAAAGGATAATTGTTGCCGTATTTGAATCTATTGCTGCTGAACTTCACCCTATTTTGCAGCTATTTTTTTAACAAAAGTGGGGTTTTCTGTGCCATACAGTAGGTGATCGCTTATCTCAATTTGTAAAGAAATGTAAATACCTATGCCAATTGTAGCCTCAGTGTTACAGAAGCGAGAGTTTGAAATTTCGCTTGAAGTATAATACGATTTTACCCCGCTAGCAAAAGTTCTGTGTGTGACAGTTTGGTGGAGTGCGATCGCATAATTGCACTGCGCTTCGCGATCTTCGCCACTACAGCACTCAATAACGCAACTGTATCACCACTGCCACAATTTTCCTATTTGCAGCGATCGCGATGCCTTACCTCAGTTTAATATCTCAGGTCATCTTTTCGCTGGCAGCAGTAATGTATCCTCAATCTCCTGCCGAACCTCGCGGCTAACGTAGCAATCGCTGTTGAGGCAATCGATTAGCAGTTTATTAGCATCGTAGTACTGCTGCAACAATTGCTGTTGTTCCTCATCCAACTGCCAGTTTTGATTAATCTCAGAATATTCAGTTATTAACGCCCATAGAGTCATTGCATTATTTTCAAATTCCACCCACCAATCTGCTAATTTTGGTGATATCCTAACTCCAAGCAGTTTAGCGTATGACAGTCTGTGATCGAGTTTATGAGTAAGGTATGAATACCAAGAATAGCCGTGGATATTAGAAATAGATCCCTGTAAGAATACATCCCTAGAGCTTGCCGTCTCCAAATAACTAGGAATATAACAAATTACTCTATAAACATCGTTAGTTAAGTTAAAATCACTTAAGTAGTGATCAATGGCTATTTCGAGAAAAAATGCCCTTACAGATGAAGGTTTATATTCTTCATTTTTTGATTGTGATTTCTCATCTAACCATCCCAAAAACTGCTGTAATTTATTCTCTTCTGCTAGTAGTCCATCAATTTTTTGCTTCATTAGCTGTACTAAATCATCAGCACTTTGCAACATCTCTGTGGTCAACAAAAAAACCTCTGACCAGCGTTTCTCAGTGACATGTTCTACCAATCTTGCCCAACCAAACCTTTCTTTTATTCCTCTTGCCGTGAAATACTCGTGAAATGTTAGGTGAGAAAAGGAGTAGATACCCGCTGCTCGTGCTACTAGTAACCCATGTTGCGCTTCAATTGATTTCAAAATGGCTTCGCTATCTAGTTCTAACACTTCCGGTGCAGTGTTAGCATTGCGTAAGTTGCGGATAAAATCAGCAATATGTTCTTCAACCGTCTTTTTCTTAAAGAAATAGTTTTTCTGCTCGAAAGTGGTTAAGGCAATGTTTGAAAGCAAGTCTTCCTTGCGCTGCAAAGACAAGTCTTTGTAAACTTTATCTCGCTCAATGTTACGCCCAACATCCCATTTTTTCAATAATACATCTACACCTTCGGTGTAAAGTTCGCTCCGATTGGCTGGAAAATCTCCAGCTTCACCAAATACCAAACACAGTAGGGTTAACAGTAGCGGATTGGTTGCGAGTTCTTCAATTGGTTTATTTTCTTTGAGTTTCTCAATGAAACGCTTACCTTTGACTGGGTCGTTTCTTAATTGGAACCAGTTTTGAGCAAAGGTGGCTATTTGAAGAGAGTTAAAATCTGCAACTTCGACTTCAGTGAACCCTTGGAACGTGTATTCTTTGGCAGCAATTCGACAGGTGATGATGAATTGATTGGTGCTATACTGATGAGAAAATTCCTGAACTTGTTTCAAAACCCTGCTGGTATCTTCTTCCCGTACTTCATCTAACCCATCGAGCAAGATCAACACCTTACCTTGTTCTAGCAGTTGTTCTGCTTTGACATTAGCATCTGTTACCTTACATTTAAATAACTGTTGAGCAATATAATCTAGAATATCAGGCTTTTCCGGTGCTTCAGCAAAATCTTTGAGGGTGATAAAAATCGGGATATGATCGCTCTGAAACTCCCCCTCAATACATTGTATTGCCAAATATTTTAAAAATGTGGTCTTCCCTGCCCCTGGTTTACCTAATACCATCAGCTTACTATGCTGTTTTACTGCTTGGAGTCCTGGTACTCGCTCTTGGGTTACTTTACTCAGTCCAAAGCGGTCAAAATCTTCTAGATTACAATTTTGTAGTAGTTCAGCAATCTCTCGTCGCTTGCGTCCAGTTACTTCCTCCAAAATATTGACATCAGTGTAAATGTCACCTAACCCAATAGGCTGGGTCATATCTAACACCCGCATTGTGCCGCATCGCTCTTTTGTATAGGGTTTTACCTTCTCGCGGATCTCTTCCACTAGGGCATTGATATCAATGCTGCTGTTTTGTTGTTCCTTAACTGCTTCAGGCGGCTGGTTATCTTGTAAATCAACTAAGCCCGATAAATTTGTTAAACCTGCGATCGCTTCCCACTGCGACTCAAGCGACAACTCCCTACAAATCTCTTGAAATCTATTAACCTGAATTTCCTCACCTTTAAAAAACTTCTGGATAGTGCTGCGACCAACTGAACCCGTTAGCTTCTTTGCAAGGCTTAATTGTGTTCCACCCAGTCTCTTTAAGGCATTCTGGGCTAGTGTTAAACCTTGAGGAGTTGCTTTGACAGTTAGTCTGTTCTTGCTCATGCCTTGCTGCTAAGAGTTTATAGATTATATTATTTGCACAATCTCAGGCTAAGCATAGGACAATCATAGAATAATTTTAGCCAAACGATTGTGCAATCAAGGTTTGGGAAATTTAGCTGGATGCTTAAGGTACAGACCCAGTTACTCCAAACCACTATGAACTACAAGTTTAAAAAGCCCAATTTCAAATCCGCTCTAGAATTAAGCATCGCCCAAGAACGCCTACGTCAAGCACGTCACAGCTTTAACTTGGCATTCGTTGCCACCGCCGTTTCTACCTTCATCAGCCTAACTGGGGCTGGGTTGTTGCTTTCAGGGAAAGCAAGTGAAGGCGCAGTTACCGCTACTGGTGGAATGATTGCAAGTGTTCGATGTGTTCAACTCGCCAAGGACAGCAATGACAGGCTAGATAAGATTTTAGTCGAACTTACAGCAATTTGAGATCAAACATGCCACAAAAATAGTAAACTTGAAAAATGTAAAAAAAGAAGATGATTAAGAGATGGCAGCATATTCCATTGACCTAAGACAGAGAATATTAAGTGCGTGGCAAAAGAAAGAAGGTACACTTCGAGAGTTAGCAAAACGATTTAACGTCAGTTTATCCTTCATACGTGACTTTTTGCGTCGGTATCGAGAAACGGGGGAGATAGTTCCCAAGGCTCAAGGTGGCGATCGCCGCTCAAAGGTTAAAGGTAAAGACCAAGAATTGTTAAAGAGAATAGTCACACAGAAAAATGATATATATTTGCGAGAAATTCAAGAGGCTATGAAGGAGGAAACAGGAATAAAGGTAAGTATATCAAGTTTATCCCGGACTCTTAACCGCCTAAAATTGAAGCGGAAAAAAAAAGTTTAATAGCAACTGAGCAAACTACAGAACGAGTACAAAAATTGCGCTATGAATTTCGACGTTGGTGAGATACTATAGATGTCAAAAACCTTGTATTCATTGATGAAACAGGTATAAATCTGTCCATGACACGATACTACGGCAGATGTGAAGGTGGAATTAGAGTTTATGATGATCGCCCAGGAAATCAAGGGAAAAACATTACTTTAATTGTCGCTATGAGTGATGAAGGCCTAATTGCCACTATGACTTTTCCCGGTAGTTTGGACACTGATAGTTTTTTAGTTTTTCTTGAGCAAGTCTTACTGCCTCAACTGTGGGTTGGAGCAATTGTAGTCATGGACAATTTACCTGTACATTATGCTAAAACTGCTTCATATTTGATTGAATCTGTTGGAGGTAAGATTAAGTTTTTGCCTCCATACTCCCCTGATTTCTCGCCAATTGAGTTATGTTGGTCAAAGTTAAAACAAATTCTTCGTTCTCAAATGGCTCGCACATCTGATGCCCTAAATATTGCAATCACTATGGCTATTAATGCTATTACTGATGACGATGCTCTCAACTGGTTTCATCATTGTGGTTTATTTTTTGAGCCTTTTTAGATAGCTATAAATGTAGTGGACTTGATCGCAAACTGCTGTTAAGGATGAAGATTGAGGTGGGAGGTGCGATCGCCTAATATCCTCTGTATAATTCGTGCGATCGCGCTTTACAGAGGAGCCGCTTCGCTCATGCTCAATCCCTTACCTTCTCCTCACTTCTTGTAGCAAAAACTGGTGTACCGCAGCAGCGTCTGAACATGTGGTGATATAGGCGATCGCTCCTACTAGCTCTTAATGAACTGCAACCTGTTGTAGCTGTGGGGGTAAAGTATGTAAGATCTCGCCTAAACTTGAAACGATCCACGCTCGCTATATGGGATAATTTGAAGATGTGCGATCGCCCGTCGTGAAGTGCCGCAAGCGGCATCGCCTATGTGCACTCTCTAGATAAGTGGCACTCCTCATCTTAGGTTATGACTAATTCCCAACCCCCACTACCACAACCAAAGCTTAGACCTGCTGGCATCACATTTGACCAGTATGCAGAATTTACACCTGAAAAATTGGAACTGGCAGATGGATACTATGGTTACGGTGGACAAGACCAAACAGGATTCCAGCTAGCTGTTTTGACTAACATGGGATTACTAAAAGCTATTCGTCACACTGGGGTTTCCTTGTGGATGGAAGCCTTGAAGCGTCGTTTACGAGAAAAGTTAGAAAGAGTTGAAGCCCAACCGGAAGTAACCGAGGCGATGCTTAATCGGCTGAATCAGGCAATGGAGGATTTGGCAGCAGTAGCTCAGTTTTTGGGAGAGTAGTGGGATTTGTGCGATGCCCTTGGCAACGGCTTAAGCCGTATCGCTATGAGCATTGGTCGTCCTCAACGTTTTGGCACACAGTATAAAAGTGCAGAACCAGGTCAAAAATTACAACTCTATAAAGTGGCTCCTGATGTAACGGATGCTCTACGCCAAGCTTTTAATGTACCAACTTGAGCCACAAGCACGAGAACGGGAGCAAAGTTTATTAAAAGAAGATTGCAGCTAAAGCCGTAAGAATTATGTGAGCTTGGTTTAATTTACATCACCCATATCAAAAATTATCCAACCTAATTTCTCGTAAAATATCTGATGGTTTCCAGCCGCCATAACTTGTGCTTACAAGCTGAAAGGGAGCCGATTGAGCGGGGTCTATTGGTTCTGGTTGTTGTAACTCCTCTGTTAAGCTAATTTCTTCAGTTTGGGTTATTTCTGATTGGGGTTCCTCAAGAGGAGGCTCTCTAGGAACTTTTGGGATGGGTTTTGAGATGCTGATGATAGTTTCCTTCACCGGTGGTGTTTCTCCTGTGACTTTTCACAAAGCAAAGTTCTCATCATACACTGTTTTGGCTTGTGTAATTGGGGATGGAAAATCCGGAATATGACGGAGAGATGTTGTGGGCAAGCACGAACGGGCTTGCCTATGATGGGGCATCGCTACTTTTAAAGTCGGAGTCATTATCATCTAGGGTGGCTCTTGTAGTGCGTAGGCATTCGTAGCGCTGTGTATGGCACAGTTATAAAACACCTCTTTCTTCGTAAAAGCGCACTACCTGATGGCTGGTTATCCACCAATCGGTATGGACAAAACTGGCAGCAAGATCGGTGATGATCGAGATGTCGCGTAAAAGAGTAGCTCATGTTTAAGCCAATTAAACTTGTTTATAGTTTGTATCGTAATGCCCTACGTAGCCCCAAATACCGCTGGTGGATTATTGGTGGCACTTTTCTCTGGTTGGTTGGTCCCATCAACACTATTCCTGTAGTGGGCGAAATTGATGATGCGATTGTACTGACTATCTTCACTACTGAAATGTCTCAAATCGTTTTGGAAAGCGTTAAAAACAACAAACAGCAAAAAGATTCAATCCTCACAACTGAAGTTACCTCAATTAGGGTGTAGGAGGTAGGGTGTGGGGTCGTTTCAAAGGATCCTGCATCGGTGCTTTTTGTCGGAGCGTGGGTTCCAATTGGGTAGCAAGTTGGTACAAACACCGCTCCAGTTTCAAGAGCAACAAAGCCCCGATCTACTCCTACTCCATACAGTCCACCGAGATTTTCTTCAATCCAACGAGCAGTCTGGGGATAGCCCAAGTCAATACAAGAGTGCAGCGTTGCTACCCAGCTTACTAGTACAGTTGGATCGGCGGTATGAACGGCGTAGAGTCCGCTCCAGACATCAAGTGGTACTGAAATGGGACTGGTGGCTACTGCTAACTTGGCTTCAGCCTGTTCTGGCTGCACAATCTGATTGTCCATCACAACGATTTGTCCCTGATCTGATGGGGTTTCCCCCTGCCAATTGATTGTCCCATTCAGTTGGTAACCCCAAGGAACAAAAAAATGAATAATTAGGTATTGCAACCATTCAACGTAACGGTAAAATTTCTCGTGACCGTTCCACTCTACACCGCGTCCATCAACAGTGGGTTGCCACTGGCAGTACAATCCGGGTTGTCCTTTAGGAGGACGATTCTCATCTTGAACCGAGGCGGCGGCTTGTGGGTGCGACTCGTTAATGAAATAGCCGGACTCAAGACCCAACGGTAAACCGACGGCATCACGACCAAGGTCGGGAATTGTGGCAAGTAGATCGGGCGATCGCTTCACTCGTCGGGTACGAGCAAATTCTAAAAGATAAAGTGCTTGAAAGTCGAATAAAGGACGGTCAAGCTGAAAGTTACCTACAAATTCGGTTGTATATCCCATGAGTTCTTAACCTCAATATAGAGATGTTCTGTAGTTTGCTTTAATGAGCGATCGCATATAATATGTAAACGGAAGCAACGTGCAAGATCTTATAACATTCTTACCCGTGTCACTGCTTATTTTGCTTGAGGTCGTAATTCTTCATCTGCATCTTCTCGACCAGGAGCCGAAACAAAGGAGAAAAACTCTTGCATGACGAAAAGAGCGCATTCGTGCGATCGCGATCGATGTAAAGCGAGAATAGTGCGTACAAGTCACACCACTTAGCTATAATCTATCTAACCAACTTTGCAAAGCTAAATCAACAAGTGTATATAAATCAGACTCAGATTGACTAGTTATAAATCGAGAGAATGAATTCATGCCATATGAGTTTATTGAGCTTCGTTTCCCAGGTGGAATATGATAAGCTACACCCAATGATGTAAACGTATTCCAATTTTTTCTAGTATCGGCAGATGAAATTCGCATTCTGCCTAAAGGATGTTTACGTATGTTATTTTGCTCCACATTATCTAAAGAATCTAGTGTATACCTATCAGGTATAGGTAAGTATAAAAATAATACAGGTTGTACAAAACCTGGGATTTTTGAGTTGTTTGGACGTATTTCTGCACATATCTTACTTTCGCCTCTACCATACTTAACACAATTTGATCCTTTAATTTCTTGGATGCGTTCGTGGAAGCATAAAATTCTCTCTCTGACTTGCAGTATTATTTGCTTTTGTTCGGCAGAACAAGGCTGCATAATCTTTGTTAGTAGATTAGGTACTGGTGGTAAATAATCTTGAAGTTTATGTAGCTGTTGTGGCTGATAATCTATTTTAGCTAACTTTGTATTATTGTTGTCTAAATGATTTAACCGTAAATATAAACCTTCATCTTTTTTATCTTCAATTTTAAATTCGATAAACTCAATTTCTAGTTTGCTATATTCTCTATCTATAAAGTTATGTTTATGAAATTTGGGAGTTATTGCAACTAACTTGATGGTTTGATTGTAATCTACATTGAATGGCTTAACCCTTATAACATTTGCATAGTATCTAGTTAACTGCTGTACAATTCCTCTATCCTGAGCATTTTTTAGCTCCATTATTACTAACTGACCAACATTTGAAATTGCAATAATATCGCAACGTTCGCCATTAATAAGATGCTGGCGCTCTAAGGGAATTAAACTAAAAAGATTAGTCAAGTTTGACCAAACGAAGTTTTCTAACACTGCTTCATTAGCAAATTCCCATGTATTTCCAGATAATTTAATGAGTTTAGTTGATAAATCTATACTATTCTTTAACCTATTTACTGAACGTTGTCTGGGCATAGTTAATAAATTATCAGGACGGATTGGTGTATGTATAGGCGATCGCGTTAAAGGGGAGAACCTGAAGTTTAAATGAGGGAAATTAGCGATCGCCTTAAGCGAACGAACCGGGACAAGTAATAGCTGGAACTGCGTAGGCAGATCTGTAGCGAGTCGATCAAGTGAGCGAGAGTCAAGCTCTTGTTGGAGTCATGACAAAAGCGCATCGCCGACCAGTTAAGATTGATAAATTACGTACCTACAGTCAAGTTCCTATAACCATCGGCAACTTCTTCCCCAAATCCCCCAGCTTCAACGTGGCGAATAACTGATTGCACAATAGGTAAAGCAATACTGATACCAAATAAGGCATTCAAGCCTGCAACAACTACCGGAGCAGACAGAAGGAAAGTTATTTCTGGAAATAGTGCTAAGACAGCTATAAATATAAGAAAGAAAATTGGTGTCGCGATCCCAGTTCTTACTGCTTGTTGAATAATTAAGTTTTTGTATTCCTCAATCGTGATATCTCCACGGTACAAGTCGAGAGAGTAAGAAATTGCAGTGACAACAGCTTGGGTAAGAATAGCTGTACCAGTAGCAGCAACACCTAGCTTTGCAATTGTTGTTGAATTCTTAACAATAGAGTCAACAGCGTTGTAAACGCGGATGTAAACCTGTTCACTAGGGGTCATGATTCTAGCACCACGACGAAGATTATCAGTACCTATTTCCCAAACAATGTTGTCAGCTGCATTCGTTCCTCCCTGAGAGCGAGGAATTACGTGACTGCCATGTTTGTCAGCTAAGAATTGACGAATATTAGTTTCACTGGCTCCCAACTTTGAAGTGCCGGGAATTTTATCGAATAGCTTCATCACATCTGCATCCGACCTAGGGGCGTCTCCCACTCGTATACCAGCTCGATGCCTTAATCTGTAAGCTATCTTGGGCATCTCTGTTGCCAGTTCTTCTGCTGTTCTTGGTAAGTTTTTGAGAGCGTCGGCTAGAGCCATACTACTTGTCGTAAATCCAACAGCATTGGCTGTCATATTGCTGAGTGCGTTGCTCGCATTTTGGATTGCTTCCAAACCAGGTTGCACTGCTGCGGTTGAAAACTCATTGACTGTCGCTACTCCCCTATCTGTTATTTCTGTAGCGGTTGTCTTAACTTGGGCAATCGCGTCTTCAATATTATCCGCCGCACCGTTAGCGCCTGCCTGAACAAGGTCCTTAACCGTATTTGCTAGCTGCTTGGCTTGATTAATAAAATCCATATTCTTGTAGCTGTTGTAACTTGTATAAAGGTATGTATGGGATTTTTTCTGAGTGACAATTTAGTTGCCATCTATACCTATTGTTCTCTACAGGCATTGAATATGGCACTTTCAATTGAGAAGATTTGAACAAGTTTTACGAAGAGTCGTATCCTGCAAGTCACTGTTTATGTCTGCGGTTGGTATGGTGGGACTATGGCTACTGTTTGAAGGATGGTTTTATGTAGCGATCGCATTGAAAAAAGCGTAGTTATACTTAGAATCATCCATTTAAAAATGCTCTTAACTTATCTAAAACTTTAACTCTTTACTCTTAATTATGATTGCTATTTATTTTGAAATTGAGTTAAAACTTAAATAAAAAATAAGTTTTATCAAATGAATATTGACTTATCGGCTCTTCCTAATATTGCCTTAAATGCTCGGCGGCATTTGCCTAAGAGCTTATGTGTTTACTTTGTTATTAATTCCTTCAATCAAGTCCTGTATGTGGGAAAAGCATCTAACTTACAAGCAAGATGGCTTCGACATCATCGGTTTGAACAATTAACCATAATTAACAAAAAAACGCCTGTTCGTATTGCTTGGTTAGTTTGTGAATCAGATCAGTTAAGTCAATTAGAATTATATTACATAGAAAAGTATTGTCCTCTTCTTAATAACACATCTGTAGAAGCCAGAAAAATTACACCATCTCAAATAATATTTGGTAAGTCTCTAGAAAAAATAGCCAAATATGCAATAGTCTTTGGTATACGTCAGAGACAAGGAAACGATCTGCCAACTATTGTTATAAAATATTTTTGGGCTGACGCAGAAACTTATATTATTCGTCGCACTCTAAAAGCATTGAATAAGCAGTCATCTACTTTAAAATGGGTGGAGTTTATCCGAAGAAAAGATGCAGCTTGGTGGAAATGTAAATGTAGTGGATATCAAATAGAACTTGGACCCGCGCCAACAACAGAAAGTTCTGTAGCTAAGAGAGGAATGAATGCCGCAATTACTCCTATCTTACTGAATTTAACATATGGTAAATTTTCATCACTAACTTTAGAAGAAGTGAAGAAAGTTAAAAATATTATAATTCCTCTAGAGAGAGTTGGAGATTTATTAAGGTCACATCCTGACGGTCTTATACGTTTTCCTTTACAATCTCACGCTCAATTAATAAAGGTTGCTGGCGTCCAAATGTTAGCACTAACTCCTACACAATTGGACGATATTAAGAAAATTTACCCCGATTATGCTTCTTTGACTCCAATCTTAGATGACCCAATCAAGTCTTTCAATCCACCCTGCCCACTTCGGTCAAAACCAATAAGAGATTGGTAAGTCCGACTCCCTTGTTTATCGAAACTTTTTGACTCGAAGGTTAGCGATCGCCATGACCTTTGTGGTAAGCAGGTAAATGACAGGCTAAGACTATTATGGCGTAATACTTTTTATCCTACTTTGCCTTCATAGTGACAGCTACCCTAACACTACCCTAAAATATAAGTGCATATGGACAAGGGCATACTCACTTACTTGAAATGTGTTGGTGCAAATTAAATACTTTTTAACTAAGAACCAGACACTAGATAAACCATCCATGCGGAAAAATTTTGCTCCCAAGATAGTAGTAAAAATTATAGCAAGTCAAGTTTGCCTTTTGTGACTAATTCATTGTACAGAAACTCCTCTAGTTCTATATCAACATCCAATGCATAGTGAAGCTCTCGTTCTTTAATGAAAGGAAACCATGTGACACCAAATCTTTTTCTCAAACTCCCCCCAACTTGGGCTGCACGCTTAATATCATTTTGCATATATAAAGCTGTTACAAAAGCCATGACTCTCATCTGTTCATTAAGAGTCTTCTTGGTACAGCTCTTACAAGCTTTCTCCACGGCTTGATGCAAGTTATCTCGATTGACATTTCCTGATGTTTCTTGAATAAAATAAATTAATTGTCTCTGAGTTTCTGGATTTGATAAATATTTAGTAGCTTCTGGTGTAACTATTGTAAAAATTACCTGAACTAAGCTCATGTCTTCATAACTCCTATAAAATTTTGTTTTTTCTACAGTAACCTGGGTTTAAAATGATTAAGTTTGTTTGTTTGCCAGGACGGACAAAATAGATACTGCCTCTTGACTCCAGCCACGCACTGTGTTGTTTACTCGCAGCTTAATGTAATTAATAGCCTATAAATCTTTTATACTTAATTAATCATAAAAAAGAATACAGTACACATACTTAAATTAGGAACTAATCACACTACTGTGAGCGATCGCTATCCAAAACCAATATAAAAAGTCTGAAACGTCTGTGGAGTAGTACTTATAGCTTAGTTTGCCTCTGGTGACAGCTTCCGTGACAGTACCCCTATTGGGTCGCACTTCATTCGCTTTCGCTCTTGAGTGCGTAGATGCTTTCTACCGACTTGGTAGACGAGTTTTACCAGAGCATGGAGCATTGGAAAAGTGTTTACCCAATTTTTACAGGCTTTTCCGTAAGTTCTCTACAGCAATATTTTTATAAGAGAGTTACAAAAGATTTAAGTTGAATTAATTACATAATATTGAATATGCGTTATCAAGCTTTTTTTCTACTTGCATCAATTAGTCTGTTATGCAATGTTCAGCGTGCAGATGCACAACAAGCTAGTTGTCTTAATTTTTGGGTAAATCCTAAAACTGGACAAGAAGAATGTCTTAATATAAGTAAGGGATCTATTGATCAAGATAGAATTGTTCGTAGTATTACTGGACGTACAACGAAAATTGGTACTTCTAAATCCCCCTTAAAAATCGTTCAAAAGGTAATACAACCTTGCCAAAAAGCGTGTTTACCTGGAATCAATGACCTATATATAGGTGTAAAAATTGTCAATGAAGGAAATACATTAAGACAAGTTCACGCCATTGAATACAATTTAATTTTGAAAGAATATAATCAAGTTATCGAAACTGGATTTGTTGCGAACACGGGTATTAGCACTTTACGCCCCGGTGAATCAGCTATCCTTGTAACCTCTCTTTCTGCTAATGTATTGCCACAAGGAACAAAAATTACAGATTTGGACGTTATTTTTCTTGCTAGTGTTTTAGATGAGTAGTTAAAACTAGTGAGATGCGTGGCGATGCGGTGATTTAATTCACGTAGGGGATCGCCTGCAGAAAGCACCCAGTAAGGAGGGTCAATCCAAACCATTTGCACTTTTTTTTCCATTGAGTAATCGCTGAGTATGAAGCGTGAAAAAGAACCTATTAGCGGCTTAATGTATTTATTTATACATAATTATTTTAGTAGACTAGCGATGTCAACAGTGTTTGCTGTGATATAGCGATCGCTCTGGTAGTTAGCGCGATCGCTCACTGTGCCAAAAAGAAAGGTGGGGGTAGCCCACCAAATAATCTAACCGTTTCAATATTTTGAACATTACTTGTAGAACAACAATTTGGCATTGAGCCGAGATATGTGTTTTTTCCTGCAAGATGACCCCAAAAGGCTTGATTTCTCGTTACCGAGCACGGCTTTTTTGACTCGGCTGTATCAAATTATCAAAACAATACAGGGTAAGGGTTTTCAGACCATCTTGCAGGTTTTTACACATATCTCGGTTTCATGCCCATATGACATCTCAAAATTTCTCGTCTGACGATTCCCACTCTGACGCTTACCTTAAAATGATGCTAGATGTATTTCACGAACATTTACGTCAAGCAAAGCTGACTTTCAACCTTTCTGTCATAGCAGTTGCAGCTTCCCTTGGCATCAGCGTAATTGGCGCTGGGCTTCTAGTTTCTGGGAAAGCAACTGAGGGGAGCGTCACCACCGCCACTGGTTTGATTTCAACAACCCTTTGCTCCCAAATCGCCAAAGAATCGGGTGAAAAGTTAGAGGAACTAAGGGAGGATCTTAAAGCCTTACGTTCTTCCTCAGATACCTGATTCATTCTGTCTGTGTGCGATCGCGCTTCAATTCTTCTGTGTAATTCGTGCGTAGACGCTTTGCGGCTTGCCGTTAGGCATCGCCCTATGAGTATATCCCCCGCACCGTTTCTGTACGCTGCTGTGCGATCCGCATACCCTAACTACCTGAGATTTACGAATACTGAGGTACACTCACAGGATTTAAACGTCAAAATTAACACCTAAATCCACACCTAGTACTTTCTCAATCCTACGGAGAGTGTCTTCAGGTAATGCACTTCTAACCTTTTCCTCTTCAATATCATACCAGTAAACACGAGATATACCAGCAGATGTGCAAATTTCTGAGAGCGATCGCTCATCAGCCTCTCTCGCTTGTTTAATACGCTTTCCCAGTCCTGGGGCTTCAAAGTCTACCGTTCGCCTTACCTTCATTTGAGTTGCAGCCATATGCCTTCACTCCACTTGTAAACTATTAGCTATCACTTTATTGTAGGTTGTAAGCTAACAGTTTACAATAAAAAGACAGAGAAAGGCGATCGCGCCGGCAAGCATAAATCGCCTTCTCTTACAAACCCTTGAAACAAAGGATTATTTTTATCATGACACAAGATACAACCACAATTCGTGCTGACGAGTTAACTGAAGGTGACATCATCCAGCACTCGACTGGCGACAATTGGATGGTCATCAGTGAGCCTGAGTACACAACTGGTGGTATCAGCTTTGAGGTGTTGTGCCTAGATGTGGAAGCAGTAGACAACACGCAGACCGTCTGTTTTGCTCCTGAAACAAGTTTTGTACTGCTTGACCATCAGCGCAACGTGAAGGGTGCAAGTGAGTATCGCTCATGGGAGGAGACACTTGCTTCTTAGGAAACGCTTGTAAATCAAAAATGGCATCCTAACTGCTGACACCTGTACTGTTGGGGTGCTGTTATCCAGAAAGACCAAGTGGCTTTCCTTCCTCATGAACTATGACAAAGCGCAAAACATCAAAATCTTTACCCCCATCTGATTCCCAAGCAGAAGGTTCACAAGCCGTACCTGTTGAAATTGTAGAGCCAGAAGAACTGACTGAGGAGGAATCGCGCTTACGCCTGCACCTGGAGCGAAAAGTGGAACGGGCATTTTATGAAGCTGGCAAAGCTTTGATGGAGCTACGGGAGCGGCGATTGTTCCGCAGTAGCCATAAGACTTTTGAGGAGTACTGTAAAGATAGGTTTGGGTACAGCCGCCGACAGCCTTATTACCTAATTGATGCTGCTGCTGTTGTTGATAACATATCTGAAAAATGTGAACCAATGGTTCACATTTTGCCCACTAATGAGCGTCAAGTTCGACCGCTTACTCAGCTAGAACCAGACCTTCAGCGTGAGGTTTGGCAGCAAGCAGTAATTGAGGCAGGTGATAAAGTACCATCGGGGCGTATTGTTAAGGAGGTAGTGGAACGCTTGAAAGAGAAGCCTTTATTCAAAGCTTGCGATTTCTGTCAAGTAGGGGATGTATTTGTTTTAACAAGATTAGAAGCAAAAGAACGCAAATATAATGGCTGTTGGGCGATCGCACTTGCGCTAAATGATTTTACAGTGGAAGTAGCTGTGCATGATAATACGTTAATTGTACACAGTGAAAACCTACACAAAATTGACTCACCAGAAGCTCATCACCAGATACCACTTCTTAAAGAGAGGATTTGGCGATTACGAGATCGTGGAGCGTTAGATCGCGGCGCGTATACAATCCTAGAGTCTTTGGGGCGGCAAACTTACTTGACTCCAGTAGAAGATGGGCTACTGCGATGGCTAGAAGAGTATTATGGCGTTGATAAAGAAAAGTAGTGTCAGGTGCATTATGCAACGATTGAAGCGTCCTTACCTGACACAGTTGTCAGAGAAGCTGTTGAGGCTTTTAGAG
>CAZZXJ010000045.1:0-18919 GCA_964657905.1 uncultured Stigonema sp. | reverse complement strand
TTTTAATTTTTAATTTTTAATTTCCCGAAGGGCTTGACTAATACCTCCTGCTTCATTAACAAGTCATGAACATCATCTAATAGATAAAGCCTACCCGATCCAGGGGTCTAACCCCTCACCAATAATCTGGCTGTTAGGTATACTTGACATCGCAAAATTACATTATTTTTGAAGTATACTTTGGCAGTTAAGGTTTCTATAAACTGGCGATCGCAACATTTGTCTATTTAGTTTTACTTACCTTAATAGTATAGATTTGTACATTACTAATAAATAGATTTAAGATATTTTATACTTTCAAATCCAATTTTATACTTAAACTTTACAACATTAGAGCAGGAAAAGAATGTACAATAAATTCACCATAAATAAGGTTTAAAACCTTCTGGTTCTTTGCATTTAGCAGATAGAGGCAAATCGAGATAAAAAATCAGATTAAATGTGTGGATTACTCTAAGAAATTTTTATAAAAATATACATATTTTTGTTTAATCTATGGGAATCAGATTTTCTTTTTAGAAAAAGACTATGAGATAATACGTAGTGGTATATTTGTCTAACAGCGAACAATGATAAATCAGCATCTACAAGCCGCCATACCAACGGATTTATCGCTCAACGTCTGCCATGCCCGTGAGGTAAAGAAAGCTTGCATGTCAAACTGATTTATCTAAGGTACAATACTAAATTCGTTCGACTTCAGAAATACAGGTAAGAGCATCAGCCTGATCTTTAATGTCTAGTTACGTTCAAATGTAGGACAGGCGTCTCGTCTGTCGTGGTAAGGTTTGCGTAGGTGCCTTACCAGTTCCTTTGATCTTTGAATGCAACTTTAGTATAAACAGTAAAAAATACTACTTTAATTGGGAAGAATGACACTAGTAAGGCTGACTAAAGAATTAGACAACCTGAGCAAATATGGTGATGGATATCTCATCCTCCGAAACCATACGGTCATTTGGAATCTTTTCCTTGTCCGTGGTCAGTTGCTTTATGCTACAGGTGAAGTCCATCGTGTGAGGCGCTGGGATAGAGCCTTAAAGCAGCATTGTCCTAAATGGAATTGGAGTGCTATGTTCTCCCAGTTGTTAGGCAATCAGCCATGGGAATGTCAACTTCTCGACCAAGGACTCAATCAAAAGCAACTGACCTTGATTCAAGCTAATTCAGTCATTCGTACTGTTTTCCAAGAATGTTTGTTTGATCTTGTGAGCTACACAGACTTTAAAATTGATTGGAAACCCAGCCAAGAATCTGTATCTGTATCTACTTACTGTCGAGTCGTATCCTTAACTGCCCAAGGTAGACAGTCAGTATTCACTAAAGCAATACATATGCAGCAAAAATGGCAAGCTGCTGGTTTAGGTCACTTCAGTCCAACTCTCACACCAATTTTGCAGCAGCCGGCAGATCCTTACTTACTCCCAGTTTTAGAAAAGTATCTTAACGGCAAGTACACCTTGTGGGATATTGCTTGGAAGTTAGAAAAATCGGTGACAGAGGTGACTTCCTCTTTAATCCCTTTGGTTAAGCAGAACAAACTCCAATTCCAAGAGATTGCAGATTTACCAGTACTATCTGTTACACAGCCAGTTGGAACATATCCTTTGGCAGAAACCAAACCAACCAAATCCGACCAGAAACAACCTGTTATCGCCTGTATTGATGATAGTCCTGTGTTGACACACGCATTAAAAAAAATCTTGATGCCAGCTGGGTATCAAGTGTTGAGTATTCCAGAGCCAATGCGAGGGTTTGGTCAACTTATCGAATACAAACCTGATTTAATTTTGCTAGATCTGCTTCTGCCAAATGCTGATGGTTATAGTATCTGTAAATTTTTACGAGAAACCCCCGTGTTTAAAAATACACCGATTATTATCCTGACAGCAAAGAATACAGCAATTGATCGCGCTCGTGCTCAGCTTGTTGGTGCAACTGAGTTCTTAGCAAAGCCCCCACAGACTCAAGAATTGCTACAAATGATTCAAAAATATCTTGGGTAATCATGATGACAAATCAAAGAAAACGGCGAGGAATCCCAACGCTGGTCAGTCTGTGATGAATCGACGCCTCGCCGTTTAGCAAGCGTGGGCATAGGAAACGCACCCATGCCCCATGCCCACGAAATCCCACTCCTTCTGGGGGTGGGATGAGTTTAAATTGCCTCATCAACAATTAGCCCTCCATGCAATAAAATTGTTGGCAAATCTATAATAGTCATCATTTTTTTACGATATGGAGCTGTTCCTTGAATATATTCATCATGAATTGCATGCATAACTGTGGGCATTGCTGTTATTTGTAATGGGTTGAGGAAGAACATTACATCACAAACTTCTTCTACCACTACACCAGCAACTATACTCTCAACCTCCACAACCATGACTTTAGAAGTCTCAGCTATATGCATGAGTCGTCTATTAAACAAACCACGAATATCAACCAAGGTGAGAATCTCACCGCGTAAATTCATGTTACCAATGATATGCGCTCCCACACAAGGAATGGGAGTGAATCGGCGGATGTCGGTAAACTCCCGCACTATTTTTAGGTCAATGCCAAAAAAATTACCATTTAAAACAAATACGGTTAGAGGTCTTAAAGTCTTTAAACCTTGACTCCCTGTAGACAGCTTGAGGTTATCAGCCCGTTCCCGAAAAATTGCTCTTTCTTCTGGAGTCGCATTTGGGCAAAATATCAACTGTTGGGTCAACAGCAATTTAGAGATGTGGGATGTAAATTCAACAGACGTAATCTGTTGTATCTCTGCGACTCGCAACCAATTTCCTGGTTTGCCGAGGATGATAATATCTTCTTCATTGCCGACAGTACCAGCAATAATTCTCTTGTATTCAAATCCTGCCAAATCTTGCTCGTGAGAAAGTTCTGTGGTAATTTCTTCTGGGGATATACTTTTCACTTCATGAAATTCATTAACAATGATCCCCACTCGCAATTGTTCCCACCTTAAAACTACTACACTATCTGTTACCTGGTAGTCCTGTGATTGGTAGCCAAAGCGGAGATTAACATCCACGACAGGCAAAATATCTCCGCGAAGATTAACAGTACCAACAATGCCGCTAGAAGCTTTCAGAATCGGTTTCAATTCAGGTAGAGGAAAAATCTCTTCGACATAAATTGTACTGATGCCGTAAAGGTAGTTATTTAAGCTAAAAGTGAGATAGGAATATTCTTTCATTTTTTTTCTTTATGGTAGGAATGCTACAAGCTGGTCAATTAAAGAAGGAGTCAGGAGTCACAAGAAAGGAGTCAGGAGTCAGCAATCTTTCTGTGGAGGAGTTTAACCCCTTTATTTATCCGCCAGTCGTTTAACCTTCATCTGAATTCTGACTCCTGAACGGCAGGGCAGTCGCGTGACTGTGGAGAAACTCGCTGTTAGCACCAGCCTCCTCCTGACTCCTGACTCCTGACTTCTTTCTGATTAAATTATCTGCACGACGTTGATATACTAGTGATTCTGGAAATACTTTCGTCTGAAACAGGCTTAAATTCTGGCTGGAAAGTTCAACATGACCTGTGAGGAGATATCCTAATGGTTCTAGGGTATGGTAAAATTTCTCTAAAACATTCGCTATTGCTGATGCTTTAAAGTAGATGAAAACATTACGGCAAACAATTAAGTCAAGATCTCTTAGCTCTGAGGTTGGCTGAGGAAATGGATCTTTAACTAAATTTACATTGAGAAACTTAACCATCTGCTTAATTTGTAAATCAATGTGATATTCATTATTAATTAGCCGAAAATATTGCTGCTGAAATTTTACATCAAGATTCCTAAATGACCAAGGAGTATAAATTCCTGTTTCTGCTTTTTTTAATGCTGCTTGATTAATGTCTGTACCCAAAATTGTTATATTCCATTGTCGGAAATCAGGAATAATTTCCTTGAGGAGAATAGCAAGAGAATAAGGTTCTTCTCCAGATGAGCATCCTGCACTACAAATACGTAGCGTTTTATTATTTTGTTTGCGGTTCATCAGTTCTGGAAAAATTTGATTTCGTAAAAGAGTAAACTGAGGTTTATCTCGAAAAAAATAACTGTCAGTATTAGTCAGTAAGATAAGTAGCTTTAGCCATTCTTCCTGACTATCTATGGTGGAAGATTGTAAAAGTTGATAGTAATTATCAGGAAAAGCTAATCTGAGAGCTTTCATCCTTGAAAATATTTTTTCGTCTAAAGCAGCTTGGTCTCGTTCTCTAAGCGCTAGTCCCGTATGTTTGGTAATTAACCACATCAAAGCTTGTTTTAGGTCTACATCTAAAGATTCTGTACTTGACACTATAATTTCCTCATGACAACTCAGAGTTTTTCGACTCAAGCAAAGCCAGCAACATTGGCGCGATCGCCTGAATTGGCAAAACCTTTTTTACAGTTCCCAATTTGATCGCTTCTTTAGGCATACCAAACACGACACAAGTGGCTTCGTCTTGAGCCACAGTCAAGCCACCAGCTTGAGCGATCGCCTGCATACCTTCAGATCCATCTCTACCCATACCAGTCAATAATATTCCCACTGTTGCTTTGCCGTAGAACTTGGCTACAGACTCAAATGTAACTGTTACAGAAGGGCGATGTCCTACTACTGGTGGTGCATCAGAGTGTATAAATCGACCCTGAGTATCCAGTTCTAAATGCTGCTTTTCTGCTGGGAAATAAATTCTTCCGGGTTTTGGTATATCCCCAGACTGGGCAATTTGAATTGATAATTGACAACTTTTCGCTAACCAATCGATTAATCCCTGTAAAAAACCGAGACAAATGTGCTGCACACAAATTATTGGCGCAGGAAAATCTGATGGTAGACGGGAGAACAGTTTCTGTAGGGCTTGGGGACCACCTGTAGATGCACCAATAACTACGACTTTGATCTTGGGGTAGAAATTAGAAGACAAAGCAGCTATATTTCCTATTTCTAGACTCTTTCGTTTTTTCGTCAAGACCTTTACCCCAGATAGGACTTTAATCTTACTGATTAACTCCTGCTTGAGCAGTTCATCATCTATTGTCAGTCCCATGGATGGTTTAGGGAAAACATCCAAAGCTCCTGCATTTAAAAGTTCAAATACCTGATGAGTATCATCTTTTTGAACCGATACACTAATGACTAAAATAGGTCGAGGATAAAGCGCCATGACTTCAGATATAAATGTCAGACCATCCATCTTTGGCATATAGAGGTCTGTACAAATAACATCTGGTTGCACTTGAGGAATAAGTGCCAAAGCTTCTAAGCCACTGCGAGCTTCTCCCACGACTTCAATCTCTGGAGAGGAGTTGAGAATTTTTTTCAAAACGATTAGTGCGATCTGTGAATCTTCAACTAACAAAACTCGAATGGGCATAGGGAGTTAGGAAAAATTCCAACCAACAAACAAACAACAATTAAACAAGCGTTTCTAATATTTCTAAGAGAGTATCTTGATTAAACTTGCCTTTGATAATATAAGCATTAGCCCCTGCTTCAGCCCCTTTTTTCTTATCTTCATCTGAAGTAAGCGTTGTGACTAGAATTATTGGCAATTTACTATATTCTTGATGCTGACGAATTTTGGCGGTTAGCGAGAAGCCGTCTAAATTGGGCATTTCTACGTCAGATAACACTGCATCAAAGTGACGGGTTTTGAGTTTGTTATAGCCATCTAGTCCATCCACGGCTACGACAACTTCATACCCAGCTTTTTCCAAGAGCCGTTTTTCTTGGGTACGAACGGGGATGGAGTCTTCTACTAAGAGAATGACTCGCTGCCTTCGAGCTGTTTCCCTTTGTTTAATTAAAGCTAAAGATGTGGTTGGCTTTTGTAGTGATTTAAGTAAATCTGAAGGGTTAAGAATCATGCAAACTTCTCCTGTGGGAAGAATAGTTGCTCCAGTGATATTACGTACCCGCTTCAATAGCTGACTCTGAGGTTTGATCACTACCTCTTGAGTATCCAAAAGGCGATCGACAAAGAATCCGGCTTTTTCTTCTCCAACCTTTAGTAAAATGCAAGCTTGGAAATTGCTCTTTTGTTGCTTTACTTTAGTGGTGAAGGTATAGGTGTGATTTGAGAATTCTAGTAAATCAGCTAAGTTCGCAACAGGAATATCTTGACCGTCAAAGGCAATGCTTGCTCTACCTTGAGTAGTGGCAATCTGATCTAGGGGGACAAGTAAAGTTGTTTGCACAAACTCAAGGGGTAGAGCATGGACAATACCTTGAACTTCTAACAGTAGTACATTCACAGTTGTTAGGGTTGTACTTAGCTGTAAACGGAAGATGCATCCATGACCAGGGGTTGATTGGATCTGAATATTACCTTTAAGACGTTCAACGTTGGTACGTACTACATCCAACCCGATACCTCTGCCAGAAATTTCTGTAATAAAAGTCCGAGTTGAGAACCCAGACGCCAAGATCAGGGCATGAATCTGGCTTGGAGTCATAGTTGCCAGTTCTTCTGGACTATAGATACCTCGATTGGCAGCAGTTTGTTTAATGTTTTCGGTGTCTAGCCCTCGTCCATCATCGGCCACTTCAATGACAATACTATTGGTCATTTGGTAGCCTCGAAGCCAAATTGTGGCAACGGGAGGTTTGCCAAGTCTTTCTCGCTCAGCCGGAGTCTCAATGCCATGATCGACGGCGTTGCGAATCATATGCATCAAGGAGTCTTTCATTTCTTCTAAAATGCGTTTGTCGGCTGTTATTTCTCCTCCTTCAATGATTAATTCCACTTCTTTTGATTGTTGTCTTGCTAAATCTCTGACTATCCGAGGAAACAACTGAAATACGGTCGATAGAGGGAGAAGCCGTAGGGTGCGAATTTTTTCTCTTAATTCCCCACTGATAATATCTAGTCTTGTACTGTTTTCCTGAATGGAAGTTCTCAGAGATTTGATGATTTTTTCCAAGCGTTCTTGGAAGGGATTAATGCCTAAAGATGAAGACTCTAGATATTTCTTTTTATGATAAAAAGCGTTCCATTCTTCCCACAAAGTTACCATTTCCTCAATTTCAGCGCTAGCCTGAGCTACGGCGATTTTGGTAACTGTTAATTCCTCAGCTTGTACCATTAAGGTATCGAGATGGCGAGTTTCAACGCGAATGGTATCGATATGGTAAAGTTCACTAACCTCAGGAGAGGGTAAGTCTTGATTTGCTACTCTGACAGGAATTTGGGCAGAAAGCGGGGACTCCTGAATGGTTGCGGCAGAAACTATTTCGAGCAACTGTTGAAGCATCTGGGCTGTATCAACCCCACTTGGTTGACCTGTTACTGCTTCCTGGACGAGTCTGCCGATCGCGTCCAATCCTTGAAACAAGCGATCGCTCACCTCTAGTGTCAGGGCGATTTCTTGGCGTTTAATGCTTGAGAGAATCTCTTCAACTTGATGGCTGAGGGCTTCTACAGTTTCTAGCCCGACACTTCTAGAGTCGCCTTTGAGGCTATGTGCTTCTCGCAGCAACTGTTCCAAGGTAGCTTCATCATCTGGGCGTCTTTCTAAAAGCAGTAAGCCAGTTTCCAGGCTTTGTAGATGTTCTCGGCAAGAAGTTTTATAAGCATTGAGAAGTTCTTCATCTTCTATGAAGGTTGGTATAAGTTGGGAAATACTTTCCTGATTGGAAGCGACTTGTTGTTGTGGCTGTTTGGATAAAACCACTCCCATCAACTGGTCAAGGATTTGGGCTAGATCAACCCCACTTGGTTGACCCGTTACGGCTTCCTGTACTAAAAGACTAATTGCATTCAATCCTTGAAACAAGCGATCGCCCACCTCTAGGGTGAAGGCGATTTCTTGGCGTTTAATACCTAATAAAATCTCTTCAAAATGATGGCTCAAGACTTCTACAGTTTCTAGCCCGATACTTCTGGAGTCTCCTTTAAGGTTGTGAACTTCCCGACGCAACTCTTCCGGGAGTATTTCATCGTCTGGGTATTCCAACAGATGCAGCAAACCTGCTTCCAATTTCTGCAAATGTTCTTCGCTAGAAATTTTATACAGATTCCGGAGTTCTTCTTCTATTAAGGTAGGTACAAGTTGAGAAGTCGTCTGTGGCTGTCTAGCTTGTAAAAAGACTGCCATTAACTGGTTAAGGATCTGGGTTATATCAACCTCGCTCGGTTGACCACTCACAGCCTCCTCTACTAAAAGACCAATCGCATTCAATCCTTGAAATAGGCAATCGCCCACCTCTAGGGTGAAAGATATTTCTTGGCTTTTAATGCCCAACAAAATCTTTTCAATTTGATGGCTTAAGACTTCTACAGTTTCTAGCCCGACACTTCTGGAGTCTCCTTTAAGGCTATGAGCTTTTCGACGCAATTCGTCCCAAAGCGTTTCGTTATCCGGGTGTTCTAACAGATGCAGCAAAGCTGCTTCCAGTTTCTGCAAATGTTCTTTGCTAGAAATTTCATACAGATTCCGGAGTTCTTCGTCTTCTATTATCATTATTTGGTTGGTAGTTGTTAGTTGTTATTTGGTAGAGGTGATTGATTAGAAAAACAACCAACAATCAACAAGCAAAAATTACACTATTTGCTTAAGCTTCAAAGCAATTTCGTTAAGTTGTTCAGTATCAGACTTTGTTTTATTAATGCCAATAGCAGTTTCTTTTGCTCCTGTGTTAATGGTGTCCATTGCTTGAACGACTTGTTGGATGCCATCTAGTTGCTGCTTGAGATTCAGCGATATTTGTTGATTATTTAAAACGACTTTGTTAACAGCATTTTCTACTCCAGCAAAAGCTTGCTCTGTCTTTTGAGCGATTTGCACCCCCGTTGCTACCATCTTCGTACCTTCCTCAGTTACCATTACTGTTGAATTAATCGCGCTTTGGATTTCAGAAACCAAGATATAAATCTTCTCAGCAGATCGTTGACTTTGGTCAGCCAATCTGCGAATTTCATTGGCAACCACAGAAAAGCCTTTACCATGTTCTCCAGCACGAACTGCTTCAACTGCTGAATTAAGTGCCAGCATGTTAGTTTGGTTAGCCAAGTCAGAAACGAACTGGGAGATACTGCCAATTTGATTGGCTTGCTCACTCAGATGTACCATCTGCTCGGCGATCACTCCTACCTTAGTTTCCAAGGTAAACATACCTTCCAGATTTTCCCCTACTGCTTTGGTGCCGCTTTCTGTCAGATCAAGTGCTTGCTGTGCAGCACTGACAGCAGATTTGGCTTGCTCAGATGATTGTCGGAAGGAGGCTTCGAGTTCATCCATAGTGGTTGTGGTTTCATGCACCGAAGTAGCCTGCTGACTTGCGGTGCGTTCTTGCTGTTCCAAGGCTGAGAAACTTTGCTGGCTAGAAGCAGAGATGCCATTAATGAGTTGCTTAATCAGATTCGTCAGTTGGCGTGTTCTCAAAATTCCCACTGGCAGTACGGTAGCTAGAGAAGCCAAAATGATCGCACTGGCAACGATTTTCAGCCAAGTAACGGAAGCAAAAATCACATCCTTGGGAGCTTGAGCGATCGCTACTAAAAATTCCTCCTGGTTCGGATTAAGCACAATTTTGTGGTATGCGATGATATCCTGAGTTCCCTGTTCAATAAGTCCCCGTTGATTGCTGAGGATTTGTTTGGCAATATCTACAGGATAATCATTGTCCAATTTTTCATTTTTTTTGAGATCAACCCCCCACTCCTTGTCAGAGCTTGGATGAGAGATGTAATAGCCATTTTGATCAACCAGTAATGCCTGTTTCTGACCTGTATTTGCCGCTTTGGCAATGTTGATGAATTTGTTGGCTAATACATTGGCGATGACAATTCCTCTTTTTCTACCAGATGAATCTACAATCGGTGTCGCATAACGAATCGTTGGTTTAAAGGGTCTTTCGATTTGATCGTGTTCCTGGTTCAGTTCTACAGGTGAAGTGTAGACAGTGCCAGGAGACAACTTTATTGTTGTGGTAAAATACGACCGTTGTCCCTTATTTTGCAGATCGGCTTCGGGGATAACTTTGATTTTCTTGCCGTCCGAATCGACTCGCACGATTTCCTTCCCATTTTCATCTATATACCGCAGCTGCATATAAAAGGGCTTTGTCTCCATTAAGCTTGCAAAAATAGTCTGCAACTGCTTAGTCCAGTTGTCGGAATTTTGCTCTCTTGATGCGACAATGCCTTGAATTTGGGGAGTTTTGCTTAGGAACAAAACATCATCACTGATACCTTCTAAGACTGCGTTAATCTTCTCACTTTCGTCGTCTACCTGCTTTTGCAGATTGTTTTCAGCCAAATTTGATAAGGCTTGGGTGGAAGAAAAAATACCATAACTCCCCACCATGGAGACGGGAATAATACTGCTGAAAAGCAGCAGTAGCAGAATTTGATGCTGTAGTTTGCTTGGCTTCTGAAACTGTTTGAAAAATGTCGTTAACACGGCGGATTACCTATAACTCTAGAATCTGACGACCAGGATGAGAAACAGCAAATGCAATATTTCCCTGATTCCTCAATCACTTATTGAGTAAGATCTGCTATTCTGAAAAGTTGGTAGAAATTATGCGGTAAAGCTCAACGGTCTTCGTAGTTCGGATCACTTTCAGAGCAAAGTAGCTCCAAATCTAAGTGGAAAAATAACTTTTTTCCCCTCGAATACTCTTACGAAACCTACTTCTATAGCTAATGTTTCTCTAAAAGCCTTGAAAACACCTTGATCAGGTTTTGCTAACTTTTAAAAAAGAGCATACTACACCCAAATTTTTTATACGTATTTCAATCAAAATTTCTTCTCTTTTATTCTAAAAACTTAGAGAAGACATAGGTAGAATTACAAACTAACGAATATTGAAGCAGATCAAGATAGATAACCCTGGTACATTCAACCTTATATAATAGTTGAATTTAGAGGACTGTAGTACTAGTACAGGGAGTCAGAAGTCAGAAGTCGTGACGTCAGTCGTCAGAACACTCTTCGTGAGGGATTCAAACCCGCCACAAGAGTGTTGACTACCAAATTGGAAATTTGGCTCCGTGCTTCAACCCATTTATTCATCCGCCCTTCAGGTGACGCTCCTGACGCTCGTGCCGACGCTCGTTCCTCGTTCGCCCTTGGCGTCTCCCTTTGGGAGAAGATCGCTGACGCTCGTGCCTCGCTAACGCTATCGCTACCGCTTCGCTAACGTCGAAGATCGCTGACGCTAACGGCAGTCCTCATGGGGGTAACGAACATGACCGCCCTGCCTCACCAGTCGCACAGAATTCATGCGCTCATTCTGACGACTGACGCATGTATTCTGTTGGATAAACACTTTTAGATTTTGTGAAGTAGATTGGCATAAATAATCAATATTATACAAAAACCCCGTCCAAACCAACATTTGAACGGGTATTTTATCTGAAAAAGTCCCAATTGCCCAGCAGACAATTTACAAGTCAGTAGGCAAAATCACTTTATTAATGACATGGAGAACGCCGTTGCTGGCTTTGAGATCCGGCTGAGTCACCTTGGCATCATTGACCATCACGCCATTTTTCCCATCAACCTTGATGCTGATTGGACTACCTTCAACACTTTTTACTTCGCCAGACTTCAAATCCCTGGATAATACCTGACCTGGTATCACATGGTAAGTTAAAATCTTCACCAGTACTTCTTTGTTCTCTGGCTTAAACAATTCTGCCACAGCGTCTTGGGGCAATTCGGCAAACGCTGCATCTGTGGGTGCGAATAAGGTGAAAGGACCTTTGCCTTGCAAAGTCGCTGTCAGTCCAGCTGCTTTCAAAGCCGCCGATAGCTTTGTAAATTGACCGTTTGACTGCGCCAGCGCTACCAAATCTTTGCTTCTTCTACCTGAAGATGGAGATTGTGAGGGTGTTCCTGTTCCCGGTGGAGGCGTAATAGGTGTACCTGGCGTGGGGGGTGTGGTTTCAGGGGTAGGAGGTGAGGAGGGTGTAATTCCACCTGGTGAACTACCACCGCGATTATAGGGAGGCTCGTTGAAAATACTGGGTCTAGGATTTAGTGTTCCGCTCCCACTCCCGGATCCGGTGTTCCGCTGCGCCACCTGCTGCTGTTTTTTGTTCTTGGTACTATTGTTTACTGCTTCTGGTGCAGACTCATTAGATGTATATTGAGTATTTGTCAGAATGTTTTGACTGCTGTTAGAGGTCGCCTGTTGGAAAATACTGGGGTGAGGATTTAGTACCTCGTTTGCGATCGATGGCAGACCCATGAACAGACCAAGACCCGTTACTCCCGCTATGCTAACTAATTTGGTTAGCAAATTGCTATTATTTAGCTTCATAAATTTTGTTTTGCTTTATTCTCTACGCATTACATAAAGACTTATAACATTTTGCTAGCAAAAAATCTTACCATAGAAGTAAGATTTTTTGCCAGAAATATGTATGAATACTTCTAAATAGCAATGTTAAATTTGCCAATAATTTTCACACAGATGATTATAATCTAATACCGTTCACCTCAGTGAAAATGACTTTTCGTGAAGATACAATTGTAAAGGCAACAAATGAATCAATGGTAGGGTCTGAAAAATGTTGGAATTATACCAATTTGAACTATCTCAATACTCAGAAAAAGTGCGTTTACTCCTAGATTATAAAGGACTGACGTACCGCAAAATTGAAGTTACACCTGGGGTTGGACAAATGGAACTGTTCCGCCTGACTGGTCAGCGGCAAGTACCAGTACTCAAAGATGGTAATAAATTTATAGTAGATTCTACGGAAATTGCCAAATACTTAGATTATCAGTATCCTGAGCGTCCATTAATACCACTGGATTCAAAAAAACGGGGTTTATGCTTAATGATGGAAGAATGGGCAGACGAGTCCATAGGTATCAAAGGTCGCAAAGCACTGTTTTCTGCAATTAGTCAAGATCAGAATTTCCGTAAGTCCTTGTTACCCTCCGCTACACCAGATGTACTCAAAACACTGGTGCAAGGAGTACCCAACGACGTACTGACACTTTTAGGTTTTGGCGTAGGTTATACCCCAGATGTAGTACGTAGTGCGATCGCGGACTTAAAGCAAGACTTAGAAGCGTTAACACTACTGTTGGCGGATAGCCCTTATTTAGTGGGAGATGAACCGACCTTGGCTGACTTTGCTGTGGCGGGTTTATCTCTTCTGCTAAAGTTCCCTAACGGTCCCTATCTGGATCTACCAGTCACCCTTAGAGGCAAAGGAGTCCCCGGATTGGCGGATAATCCTATTTACGAACCATTCTTTACCTGGCGCGATCGCCTCTACGCTCAATTTCGCCAACCATTGATCGGTTCCACCACACCCGGAAGTGGAAGTTCGCCTACTTCAATTCAAATAGATTAGCTAATTGCTAATGGCTAATAGCAATTAGCCATTAACAATTAGCAATTTTCGCCAAAGTTTTTGTACTCTGCAACTACAATGCAACATAAGATAAGGGAAATAATGATCAGATGATTTAATGAAATGAATTTGGGACAGCCATTAGGTTCAGTAATACAAGGCTCTCTCACTGGGGGATTAGAAGTACGATTGCACCCTGATGTCTCTGTTGAGGATATGCGGGTGGGTAAGTTTCTAGTTGTGCAAGGGGTGCGTTCACGGTTCTTCTGTATGCTGACAGACGTGACGCTAGGAACTGCTAACCAACGAATTATGGCTAATCCCCCCAGTTGGGAAGACACTTTTTTGCGAGAAGTTTTAGGAGGAAGTGGTACATACGGTATCATCAACCTCGCGCCAATGTTAATGTTTACCCCTGAACATCATGAATCTTTTTCTCCTAAAAACGGTAATGGTGCAAATTCCTTCGTACCATCATCCACGGGTTTGGCATCATTTCAGCCACAAACTAGCACGACCCTAGAACTGCTACCAGTTAAAACTATTCCCAGCCACTTTAGCCAAGTTTACGACGCAAATGTTGAAGACTTTCGCCGAGTATTTGGTTGGGAAGACGATCCCCAAAGGAAAAATTTCTCCATCGGTCAACCACTAGATATGGATGTACCAGTCTGTATCGATTTAAATCGCTTCGTAGAACGAAGCAACGGTGTTTTTGGGAAATCTGGGACTGGTAAATCCTTTCTGACACGGTTACTTTTAGCTGGGACAATCCGCAAAAACGCTGCGGTAAATTTGATTTTTGATATGCACTCCGAGTATGGCTGGGAAGCCGTCTCTGAAGGTAAACAATTTAGCACTGTCAAAGGCTTAAAGCAGCTATTTCCCAGCCAAGTTGAAGTGTACACTCTCGACCCGGAATCCACAAAGCGTCGGGGGGTGCGTAATGCACAAGAACTTTACCTCAGTTACGACCAAATTGAAGTTGAAGATATTAAGTTATGCAGTCGAGATTTAGGACTCTCGGAAGCTAGTCTGGATAACGCCAATATCCTATACGCTGAGTTCGGTAAGTCTTGGATTCTCCAGTTGTTGAATATGACCAACGAGGAAATCAAGATGTTCTGCGAGGAGAAGCGGGGACACCAAGGTTCGATTATGTCATTGCAGCGCAAACTGCTACGCTTGGATAGTTTAAAGTATATGCGAGCAGCTTGCCCGCAAAACTACGTCAATCAAATGTTGCGTTCCCTGGAAGCTGGTAAGAACATTGTCGTCGAATTTGGCTCCCAGTCGAATATGCTGTCTTATATGTTGGTGACGAATATGATTACCCGACGAATTCACCAACATTATGTCAGCAAAGCAGAAAAGTTTTTGCAGACGAAAAATCCCAGCGATCGCCCGACGCAACTGATGATTACCATTGAGGAAGCGCACCGCTTCCTTGATTCAGCAGTGGTCCAAAGTACTATCTTTGGGACAATCGCCCGTGAAATGCGGAAATATTTCGTCACGCTCTTAGTGGTTGACCAACGTCCATCGGGCATAGATAATGAAGTCATGTCCCAGATTGGCACCCGGATCACCGCTTTGCTCAACGATGAAAAAGACATTGAGGCGATTTTCACGGGTGTGTCTGGTGGGGGGGCTTTGCGGTCTGTATTGGCAAAGTTAGACTCAAAGCAACAAGCCTTAATATTAGGTCACGCTGTTCCTATGCCAGTGGTGGTGCGTACCCGTCCTTACGATACAGCTTTCTATGAAGAAATTGGCGATGCCGCTTGGGAAGAAAAGCCAGATGTAGAAGTGTTCGCTGCGGCTGAGTTAGCCAAAGCCGATCTCGGTTTTTAAGGATTTTAGACTGGGGATTTTGGCTTGCTTCTCAGAATTTTTGCTCAGCAGAATGCTATAATAAAATATTATCACACCAATGTTTAGGGCATCGGGCAGAGACTGCACCAAACACGTAGAAAATCTATTTGCAGCAGTCTCAGTTGCGTTGGCACTAGATGAAGTAGAACTGCGGCGAACAAATTAATCACTCAGATACTTAGCTTTTGCGCAGCCACTTGGACCCGAAGCATGGTTTTCCGCTATGGCATCTGCTGGTGGGAAAAGTTTTGGCTGTGCAGTCTTGGGTTTCGTCAACGCCACAAGGCGAGAATGGTTAATGGAAAAAATATGTGATTTCAATCCCTGATCGGGATTTCGACCCCCCGCCCTGACTACGTTCTACACCCATTTACGGATAAGTCTACTGAATACCAATTAAGAGTTGTCAATTCCCGATTTCGGAAATTAGTGACATCCCTCCATCAGGAGAACTGATTCAGTACGGTTTTCTGGCTATTGGCAGAGGACTGATTGGGAGTTTTAGGAGTCACTATATATATATGAGTGTTGAAAACTAATTTTAACTATGATTTTGCAAAGAACATATTTTGCACTATAATGGAAAGATTTATCATAGGTACTTTACTAACTGCCTAATTTGTCGTAATATTAAATAAGTAAAACTCATACTGACTTCGTATTGTAACTTTCGCCGCCTGCGACTGAGGATAAAGAAGAATTATTGCAAAAAACCCAGAGACTTATAGTAGAACTGACACTTTGCAAGGGCGGGGGGAACCCCCCGAAGTTATGAGCAACGGCAGCCCAACACCGAAAGCAGTCGCCGTGAGAGCGGGAAACCCGTAAATTGGGCGCTAGATCCCCTACCGCAGTTTATTTCTAAACTGCTAGAAAGCAGCACTGCCGCTCAGACTTCTGTCCACACACAAGTGTCCGCCTCAAAAAGTTAGGCAAGGGTTAGGGAACCCATTCAGAGGACTCACCGTCGTGACAAATTCTATATAACATCTATTGTCTTTGGTAGTTCCTGTATTGCCGTAATGTATCTGCTACCTTTCCCAACCCACACTAGTTATTAAATTTTTATTGTGTTTCCGGAGTAGAGGACCACGCACCCATGGCCACTGTTAACACCCAAACCGAACCCGCCAACACCAAATTCACGGCTGATATGGTGCGAACCTATCTGCGCGAGATTGGTCGTGTACCACTGCTAACCCGCGAACAAGAGATTGTCTATGGGAAGCAGGTGCAACAAATGATGACGCTGGTAGAAGCCAAAGAAGCTTTGGCGAAAAAACTGCAGCGTGAACCGACTTTAGAAGAGTGGGCTGCTCATGTTAGCCAACCTGACACTGACGTGAAACTGACAGTGCAACAGGGTAAGCGGGCTAAGCAAAAGATGATTGAGGCGAATTTGCGCTTAGTCGTAGCGATCGCCAAGAAGTACCAGAAGCGGAACATGGAGTTTCTGGATCTCATCCAAGAAGGAACTCTAGGATTAGAGCGCGGTGTGGAGAAATTTGATCCCACACGGGGTTATAAGTTCTCAACCTATGCTTACTGGTGGATTCGTCAAGCCATTACCCGTGCGATCGCTCAGCAAGGTCGTACCATCCGTTTACCTATTCACATTACCGAGAAGCTGAACAAAATCAAAAAAGTGCAGCGGGAACTTGCGCAAAAGTTAGGGCGATCGCCCTCTCCTGGCGAAATTGCCACTGAACTCGAGCTAGAACCCGCTCAGATCCGCGAGTATCTGAATATGGCTCGTCAGCCAGTTTCTTTAGATGTACGAGTCGGCGATAACCAAGATACTGAGTTGCAAGAAATGCTCGAAGATGAAGGACCATCCCCAGAGCATTACATGACTCAAGAATTCTTGCGCCAAGACTTGAACACCCTGCTAGCAGAACTAACCCCCCAACAGCGAGAAGTTTTAGCCCTGCGCTTTGGTTTAGAGGATGGTAACGAAATGTCTTTGGCAAAAGTTGGTGAAAGGCTGAATCTCAGCCGTGAACGCGTCCGTCAGTTAGAGCATCAAGCCCTTGCTCATCTGCGTCGTCGTCGCGCCAATGTCAAAGAGTACGTTGCTAGCTAAGCTAATAGCGAAAGCCCTGCTAGTGACGCGCCTCCTAATAGGGGGCGCTTTTTTATTTACTAGGGGTATATTAATGTAGTTCTAGTAATTTTAAGTTTTGGATTTTCTAAATGAATTCCCTTACACCCCAATACTGCAACGGCTCTCGAAAGTTTATCTGTTGGGACAAGCTGTTCTTGAGCAGGGGATGCAGGGGAGGAAAAAAAGGCTCAGCCCTTGCAGTATTGCCTTATACCGTTTTTATATGAAGCTGCATATAATTAGCCTGCGAAGGCAGAGAGAAGTCCCTACGGGACTTCGGAGCTTTGTTTGTGTAGCCGAGGCAGCGCTGCCGGAGGGTCTCCGGACAGAGGCGACTGCCGTCCAGGCTTCTAGTCTGAGGGTGTTAATGTGCAGCCTCACATAGAATTGGTATTACACCCCTTCCGGAATCGAGAGACCTTCAATTGAAGTTTCCTATATCCAGTCCAAAAATAGATGCAATGGTTTTTTAAATTAAAATTTCATGAGATAAAATACTAAAAATTAGATTCTCAGGGAAAATTATTTCATTGTTCATCAAAATCATACAATCCCCTGAAACTCTTGCCGGAAGTAAGAATGGCCTAAGTAATGGTAGTTTCAGATGATCTGACAAAATTCAATAAAGATTTTATTTGTTTTCAGAGTTTATTTCTAGACAATATAAATCAAACCTTCGACTGAGCCTTTGGTCATCAATACTTCGTTAGGGTTTAAGTAAGTAGTGGAAAACGCAGATAGTTTTTTAACAGGAGAAATTGGGTGAACTATATTAATAAGTTACTTCCCCCTCGTCAGTTGAGAATTCCCCTACTTGGCTTACTTGTGATCAGTGGCGGCGTTTTTGTCTATTGCGATCAACCTGTACTGAGTACCCAGATGGAATACTTACGTACACTCACAGCACAGGTTCCCGATAGTCAAACCTACACTTGGTTACAGCGAAATCCTGCCTTTAACTCGGAATCTATTCATAAAGAAACTCGCCTTCGCAGGGCACTTGGTTTACACTCGAGTCAGAAGGTAGCTTTGCGACACAAGGCACTTAGTTTACACTTGAGTCAGAAGGTAGCTTTGCGACACAAGGAAGTTGCGAAGTTGGTTTCCGTTCCAAAGTCCTCTTTAAGTCCAGATAATCAACAACAAACCTACACTTGGTTACAGCGATCAGCTCCTGCGCCACTTGTAGCCACTGCTCAAGTATCTACAACACATGCGAAAATAGCGCCAAGGGCAAATTTTCCACAACAAAATGGTGTTTACCTATATGGTCAGTCGCCAAAGCCAGGTCAGCTTGGGCAAGGATATATTGTATTTGAGAAGCAACAAGCTAACGTAGTCGGTGCGCTATACATACCCGGCTCTGAATATAGTTGTTTTAACGGCACACTCCACCCGTCAGGAGAGTTAGCTATGACGGTCAGAGGTTACCCTGGTGAAGCCAGCCCGACTCAGGTGGCTACAAACAATACACTACCTCGCCTCAATGACGATGAGCCAACCACTTACGCTCACTCGGTAACACTACAAGAATATTATCGGCTAAATTCCATTACTGCTCAAGACAGGCAAATTTTGATCTCGTGTAAAGCAAACCTGCAACAGTAGCGATTGTTAGTAGTTAGT
>CAZZXJ010000044.1:17218-19208 GCA_964657905.1 uncultured Stigonema sp. | reverse complement strand
ATAAAGCTTTTGACTTTTGAATGAGTGACTTTTGACGAACGCGCAGCGGTACTAGTCCTGTAATTATTAAAATCAGTGAAAAAATTAAGATTACGGAAAATTACTAAAATTAAATTAACGTTAGTTCAATAAATTTAAAAGATAACAGCTTTAAAGAATTGAAGTTTTAAGCATTTAAGGTGCCCGATTGTGGAACATCGTAACCTACTGTGATAGATAAATGCTTCGTTACGAAGAGCGAACAGCGCACCCTACGACTACCGGATAATTTATATGTTGGATTTCCGGAGAATACATGTCGTAATTTTATTATGAATACGTATACAATTTGTTTTTAATTCCAGTCAATGATTTTTAAAAAGTATACAATCAGCATCAACGGGGAAGTGTCAAATTTTCCGATAAATCTCAATGTTAATAATTTTACTGGATCTTCTAAATATCTTGTGTAAAGAAATACTATGGTAAATGTATTGCTGATATTGCTGGGGCAAGGAGTTGCCTAAATGAGTAATGCATTCCTGCGTTTAGTCTCTAGTGGTGGAGAACATTCTTACTCTCTACTAACTACTGGTGAGATGGTAGTTGGGCGTGAACCCAGTTGCCATATTGCCCTGAATTCCAATATTTATGGAATGGTTTCGCGGCGTCATGGAACTATTCGCCCATCCAGAACGGCAGATGGCAGAACGAGCTTTGTGCTTTGTGATTTGAATAGTGCAAATGGTACTTATCTAAATGGCTCGCGTTTGCAGGGTTGTCAGGAATTGCATGCGGGCGATCGCATTACTTTTGGGAACAATGGTCCAGAGTTTGTCTTTGAGTATCAACTCAACACTCAACCACTTGGGGTACAGCCAGCAGTCACGCCAACTCCGACTATGTTGGTGAATTCGGCGTCACCAAATACGCCAAATACCAATAATGAGGCGAGCTGGTCGCAACTGCTTCCTGTTTTTTCTTCACCAAAAGATTTACATCGGAAAGCTTATCTGATACCAGGAATTATCACGGTGGTATTCGTGGTACTGTTGTTTGTAGCTCAAGGTATTTTGTATCAATTATTACTAGGCGCTTACTTGGCTGGTGCTGCCTTATATTTTATCTACCAGTTGTGTGGCAAACCTAAGCCTTGGTGGGTGCTAATTGCTTCTACTGTTTTTACTACAGTAATTTTGCTCAGTCCCGTATTTAGTATATTTGTTTTGGTGTTTCGCCACATCTTACCTGGAAATATACCAAACGATACCAGTACTATCGCCTTTCCAGAATTGTTTATCCGGTTATTTTTTGGTGCGGGGTTGCTGGAAGAATTGCTCAAAGCCTTGCCAATTATCGGATTTTATCTCCTAGGAAGGAGACTGGCATCTCCCATGAGGGAACGTATTGGTGTTTGGGAACCCCTAGATGGAATTTTGCTGGGAAGCGCTTCTGCGGTAGGCTTCACCTTAGTTGAAACTTTAGGTCAGTATGTGCCTGGTACTATTACACGCGTGGCACAAGAGATGGGAGCCGATGCTGGTCTGCGGGCGGGGTTGGAGCTGCTGATTCCGCGAATTTTAGGTCAAGTAGCAGGACATATGGCTTGGAGTGGCTGGTTCGGATATTGTATTGGCTTGAGTGTGCTCAAGCCGCGTCAAGCTTGGCGAATTTTGGCTATGGGTTATTTGAGCGCCGCCGGACTCCACGCTTTGTGGGACAGTAGTGCAGGACTAGCAAGCACCTTGGGAATCTTCGTCTTAGGGTTGTTGCTGTTAATTGGGGGATTCTCTTATGCTTTGTTGGTAGCGGCAATTCTGAAAGCGCGTACTTTATCGCCAACGCGATCGCAAAATTTCGCGACTCGCTTTTTTCAATCATGACACCAGCCCTTGCTACACCAGATTTGCCCATTTCCCACTCAGCAAATATTAAAATTTAAGAAATCTTTTAAGCGTAATACTCCCAATCAGAAAATTACGGTGCTTTAATTAGGTTATGGCTGAAGAAT
>CAZZXJ010000044.1:3514-17118 GCA_964657905.1 uncultured Stigonema sp. | reverse complement strand
ATGGCTGAAGAATTGGTATCCGAGCATCGGTCTATTGTCTGTGATGGCTGACAACGGGTGATTAACAGATTAACGCACAGGGGCGATCGCGCACGGTAGGAGTATGCAGTCAATGGCAGAAGATCTTGATCCAAGCTTAGAGGTAGACGTTATAGCAGCCGGTCTCCGGATGGATTGCCAAGAATCAGGCGACCTGTTGGAATTTTTGGCAAAAAAGCTAGAGCAGTCTTTACCCCAAAACACAACCGTTACCCGTGGCGGCTGGTTTCTCTCCAAAGAGCATCCTGTTCAGGAAATAACGGTGCGCTTTGACAATTATCACTATCAAATCGTCCGACGGCATAATTCACTGACCGCCAAAGTGATGAAGCTGGTGCGGGGAGTTGTGCTGAAGACAACCGAAATTCCGGTTGAGCAGTGGACTGAGGAGGTTGCCCAACAGCTAGCCCAGTTAGCGGGGTACAGCGCTCAAACTCGCAGTGCTTTGAATAAGTTTGTCCTTGGTGGAGGCTAAACCGATGCCTTGGTGGGGAGAATCGGAAGACCAAACGCAGCGGCGGCAAGCCCAAGAGGCAACCCGGAAAGCTCTAGAACAAGGTCAAATTCCCGATAACGCGAGGCATCGGCTAGAGATGCAAGGAAAAACCAATTCCCGGTTTTTCACCAGCGACCTAACCTGCAACGAGTATCTGCTGGCACGTGCGGCAGGTTACGAGCCAATTGGCTTGGTCATGGGAACCGCCTTTTACAAAGTCAGCTTTTGGGGCTACTTCAGGAGCTACCAAAGTTTTACAGGAGAACTCTCCGCTCTGAGTCAAGCTCAGTTGGCAGCACGGGAGCTTGCGATCGCTCGGCTTCGGCAAGAAGCAGCCCTCCTAGGCGCTCATGGAGTTATTGGTGTGCGGCTTAAAATGGGTGGCTATGACTGGAGTTCCCGGTCGATTGAGTTTACCGCCGTGGGAACTGCCATTCGGATTCGCGATCGCCAAAACGATCCCCAACCTTTTACCAGCGACCTCAGCGGACAGGAGTTCTGGCAGTTGCATCAAGCAGGCTACTATCCCAGAGGATTGGTCTTCGGTATTTGCTCTTACTATATACACACCGATTGGAATACCCGAAATATGACAACGGGTGGATTCTTTGGCAGGGGCAGTAACCAGAATCAGGAGATCACTCAATACACTCAGGGCTTTCAGCAAGCCCGTGACTTAGCAATAAGTCGCTTAAAACAAGATATCAGCAAGCATCAGGCTGAGGGTGCGGTAGGAATGCACATTGATATGGGTGTAGAAGATATCGAGTACGAACTCAACAAGACTACCTATCACGATATGCTAGCTCATTTTGTGGCGGTGGGAACCTCGATAGTGTACGAGCCCCAGCCAGTCGAAACCCCAAGGAAACCACCCCTGCTGTACTACAACCTCTCGACGGGTCAGTCCAGCCAGATTAAAGTAGACAATATACGCTAACGCGGACGAACGTAGATGAAGTTGAAAAAATTATCTGCGTCCATCTGCACGCCAGTCGCTTCAAGTCGGCAGAGCCGCCCAACGCGCTGGCTCGTCCATCTGCGGTTAAAATCCAAAATCCAAAATCGCCATGACTTCCAACCAACCCATGCCTGCTGACATACCTGCTCATGCCCGTGAGCGTTTACGGGCAATGCGCGGCAAAGATGAGCAGCATCGCCTGTTTACCAGTGACTTATCTGTTAACGAGTTCTTATTGGTAAAGGAGGCGGGCTTTGACCCTGTGGGAATGGTAGTCGGTTGTTCTATGTATCACATTGGCTACCAGTGGGCCGGGATCAACCAAAACATGGAAATGACGGTGTTATCCCAGGCAATGTACCACGCTCGCGAATTGGCAATGAGCCGGATGGAAGAGGAGGCAGATGTTCTAGGTGCTGATGGAATTGTGGGTGTGCGCCTGACTGCCAAGCACATGGAGTGGGAGCCTAACCTCGCTGAGTTTGTGGCGATTGGTACGGCGGTACGTGCTCGTAACCGCGAGATTTCCTATCGCACATTGGATAACAAGCCGTTCACCAGTGACCTGTCTGGTCAAGATTTCTGGACGCTGCTGCGGGCAGGCTACCGCCCTGTTGGTATGGTGATGGGCAACTGCGTTTACCACGTGGCTTACCAGGGAATGGGTCAGTGGTTCAGAAATATTGGCAAGAACGTGGAAATGACAAATTTTACTCAGGCACTTTATGATGCCCGCGAATTAGCAATGGAACGGATGCAGGCTGAGGCAGCTCACCTCAAGGCAGAGGGGATTGTGGGTGTACAGATCCAAGAGGGCACATACTCGTGGAATTCTCATGTCATAGAGTTCTTCACCGTGGGTACTGCTGTCATCCCCATCAGGGCTGACCACCACATTCCAACGCCTCAGATCATGCTGTCAGTGAATGACTGATACCAATTTACTTTAAAGCCGCCTTTACGCCCCCCAAGCCCCCCTTGTTAAGGGGGGCTTGGGGGGCGCAAATATTTATTTTTACCATTGTAGCAAAACTACCAGTAATTCTCAGAATATTTAGTTTAGATTAAGAAATATAAACAAATCTGGTATTTGGGACAGACGTAATGTACCTAATCTCAACACCCGATTGTAAATTCACGATGCGTGAGGAAGGCTACCAGTGACATCACAGCTAAAACTTGCACAAACCTCTGACGAATCTCTACTTGCAGAATTTTTTCAAGAATCAGTGGGTCAGTGGCTCTCAGAACGGCGCTACTATACGCTCCCTGATGGAGAAACAAAGGAAATGGTTAGTACAATCACTTGTCGATTTTTAGAGGCGGGATGCGACGAATTGCTTCATCTGGCTCAGATGCACGGTTTGCCTGATGCAGTGAGTTTGACTTGTGGTGCGGAAGTGATCTGGGAAAGTAGGAATTCAGTGACGGGAAGGAAGGAGTCTAAGGGTTCAACACTCTTCGGGGCGAGGGGAAGTGTACTGTATCGCGATCGCGGTTTTGCCACAACCAAACCAGTCACTGCTCAATATTACTTCCCGAACCCCAAAACCTTGTGTTTACGAACCGAATACAACGATTCAGTATTTGAGGAAGAGTTAAAGCTCATTGGCAGCAAATATCGCACGCGCCAGTCAATTATCTCCCGCGCTGGGGAACAGTTGATGATTGGTCAGTATTTGGAAAAGAGAATTGAGAGTTAGTTTGTCCTTCCTAAAGTCTGGGACTATCCTCGCAAACAGTGAAGCGGTTCCATAATTCATGCCTCTACATTTTAATAGGACTTACGTGGCGGTTCGGACAAGTACCAGCAGAAACCCGGTTTGTTTAACAATACCTTCGCTCCTATTGCCCTCACTCTAGAAGAGTGGGGCTATACAAACACTCGTGTGCCTCCGCAGCCTGCAAGGATTCAAGCCCACGGAGGTGGGCTTCGTTTGTGTAGCCGAGCCAGCGCTGCAGGAGGGTCTCCCTCCGTAGGCGACTGGCGTCCAGACATAAGAGTCTGTGGGGCTTTTCAGAAATTGGCGAAGGTATTGTCAAAGAAACCGGGTTTCTCTGACCTCCACCTACCTTGAACAGAACCGTATTCAGCCTACTTGGAAACGTTGTTCTGGAATTATCGTCACAAATTCGGCAGCTACTGCTACCACAAGAGAAAGGTAGGCAGTATCAAACTAATCAGCTAAGTTACGTAAATTTTTTAGCTTTTCTTAATAACTTATCTAAGTAAGTCCGTTTCATTAAACTGATGTATGTTATGAATTGGGTAAGGTAAGAAAAACTTACCTTACCCAATTCATCTAGTTATGTTTATTTGCGCCCACCGACTTAGAATCTTGAAGAATTACTTTCCCCTGAGTTTTCAAATCTCGCAGCTATTGATGCAATAATTCGCTATAAAGGTATCAGACTTTTTTAAAGCAGTTAAATATTTGCAACTTTATTAGAAATAGTATTAGCCACGCCAGTAGCAAAGGATCGATGAGGGAAGACACTGCGATGAACTCCTTAAATACCTAGCTACTAGGATGACAAAAGTAGGAGCATATATAGGTTAAATTAAGGAGCAAATCTTTATTGGGTTGGAAAGCCAGCTGAGTTAAGGTTAATTTATTATTAGTACTGATTTTTCATAGATGATTTTACATAATTGGAGACGCAAACGTGGCGTTGCACTTACTACCAAGGGGTTGCAAAAACTTCAGGAGGCGAAGCGTCAGTTAGAAGCAAAGGAAAATTTTGGAAACAGATACACCCTCGAAGAAATAAGCGTACGCTCTGGATTATATACTAGTACAATCTCGAAAGTACTGAATTGTGAAGGAGGGGTTGACAAACAAACTCTTGAAAAGCTGTTTGAAGTTTTTCAGTTAAAAATAGATAAAAGTGACTATTTAAGCTCAATTACTCGTTTAGATTGGGGAGAAGCTACCTTTTCATCAGCTTTTTATGGACGTACAGAAGAACTGACTACGTTAGAGCAATGGATTCTCGATGATCGCTGCCGATTGGTGGCAGTATTGGGAATGGGGGGTATTGGTAAAACGGCTCTTTCTATAAAGCTTACTCAAGAGATTCAGGAAAACTTTGAGTATGTTATTTGGCGATCGCTACGAGAAGCTCCACCCGTCAACACTATCCTAGCTAACCTGATCCAAGTACTATCTAACGAGCAGGAAACAGAAAGCAACTTACCAGAAAACTTAAGTGATAGAGTATCGCGACTCCTCTATTATTTAGAAAATCATCGCTGTCTGGTGATACTTGATAATGCAGAGTCAATTCTGCGCAGTGGTAGTCGATCTGGAAAATATCGAGAAGGGTATGAAGGGTATGGTGAGTTTCTGAGACGGGTAGGAGAAGCAACTCACCAAAGTTGCTTAGTGCTGACTAGTCGGGAAAAACCCCAAGAAGTGGCATTCCTGCAAGGACAAGCATCACCCGTTCGCTCATTACTATTAAGTGGTTTGAAGGTGGAGGAAGGGCAAAAATTACTTATAGTCAAAGGGCTATTTGTAGCAGCGGACCAATGGAAAGCAATAATTAAACTTTATGCTGGCAATCCATTAGCTTTGAAGATAGTTGCTACGACCATTATAGATGTATTTGATGGTAATCCTACTGAATTTTTACAACAAAATATAGCTGTTTTTGGAGATATATGTGACCTTTTAGACCAGCAGTTTTCGCGCTTATCTGATTTAGAAAAGGACATAATGTACTGGCTGGCAATTAATTGTGAGCTAGTTTCGCTATCAGAGTTGCGAGAAGATATGGTATCACCAATACCACCACAAAAATTACTAGAGGCTCTAGAATCTCTGTTACGGCGATCGCTAATTGAGAAAAGTGAATCGCTCTTTACGTTACAACCTGTAGTTATGGAGTATGTCAATCAACGATTGATAGAGCAAGTCTGTGAAGAGATTGTCACTCAGAATATTGATTTGTTTAGGTGCCATGCTTTAATGAAGGCGACTACGAAAGACTACGTTAGGGAAGCTCAAGTTCGCCTCATCCTTAAACCAGTTATAGATGCTTTGCTGAGTGTCTTAAGAAGTCAAAGAAATATTGAACATCAGTTAACTAAAATTCTAGCAAGGCTGCGAGAGACGTCGCCGTTAGAACCAGGGTATACAGCTGGAAATGTTCTTAATCTGCTTTGTCATTTGGCAACGGATCTAAGCGCCTATAATTTTTCTTCTCTGAGTGTTTGGCAGGCAGATCTGCGAAGTGTGACTTTGCACGGTGTAAATTTCCAAAATGCCAATCTAGCTAGGTCTGTTTTTGCTGAAACCTTCGGTGGTGTTTTGTCGGTTGCCTTTAGCCCCGATGGAACACTTTTAGCTATGGGTGATACCAATGGAGAGATTCGTTTGCGGCAAGTTGCAGATGGGAAACAACTTTTCATCTGTTCGGGGCACACCAATTGGGTCACATCACTCGCCTTCAGTTCTGATGGTAGTACCCTTGCTAGCAGTAGTACTGACTATACGGTGAAGCTGTGGGATGTCAGTACAGGTCAATGCCTTCAAACTTTGCAGGGACATGATGATAATGTCTGGTCAGTTGCCTTTAGTCCTGATGGGAAGATGCTGGCAAGTGGCAGTGATGACCAGACGGTTCGGCTATGGAGTGTCAGCACAGGTGAATGCAAAAGAACTTTTCAGGGACATTCAAATTGGGTACTATCAGTTGCCTTTAGTCTGGATGGTCAGACGCTGGTGAGTGGCAGTGAAGACCACACCATCAGGTTGTGGGATGTCAATACAGGTCAAGCATTGAGAACTTTCCGGGGACATGGTGATGGGGTACGGTCAATCACCCTCAGTCCGGATGGTCAGACTCTGGCGAGCGGCAGTGAAGACCAAACAGTAAGATTATGGGATGTGAGTACAGGTGAATGCCTCAAAATTTTCCAAGGACATTCTAATCGGGTTTTGTCGGTTGCCTTTAGATCACAAGGTGATATGCTGGCAAGTGGCAGTTTTGACTCCTCGGTGAGGTTTTGGGATATTAGCACTGGTGAATGCCTCAAAACTTGCCAGGGACATTCCTATTTTGTTTGGTCAGTTGCCTTCAGATCACAGGGTGATATTTTGGCAAGTGGTAGTTATGATCAAACGGTGAGGTTGTGGGATGTTAGCACTGGTGAATGCAAAAGAACTTTTCAGGGACATTCCAATCAAGTCACTTCAGTTGCCTTTAGTCCCGATGGTCAGACGCTGGCAAGTGGCAGTGATGACCAAAAAGTCAGGTTGTGGGATGTTAACACTGGTGAATGCAAAAGAACTTGTCGGGGACATTCCAATTGGGTATATTCAGTTGCCTTTAGCCCACAAGGTAATACCCTAGTCAGTTGTAGTGGAGACAAAACAGCGAAGCTATGGAGTGTCAGCACAGGTCTTGCCTTAAGAACTTTACACGGGCATTGTGCTCGGATCTGGTCAACGACTTTCAGTCCTAACGGTCAGAAGCTGGTGAGTGGCAGTGAAGACCAAACAGTGAGGTTGTGGGATGTCAGTACAGGTGAATGCCTCAGAATTTTTCAGGGACATAGTGATGCGGTTTGGTCAGTTGCCTTCAGTCCTCAAGGCACGACCCTAGTTAGTGGTGCTTGGGACAAAACGATCAGGTTGTGGGATGTCACCACAGGCAAATGCCTCAGAACTTTCCAGGGACATATGAACTGGGTTTGGTCAGTTGCCTTTAGTTCTGATGGTGACACTGTGGCGAGTGGCAGTGTGGATCACACAGTCAGGCTATGGAGTGCCAGCACAGGTGAATGCCTCAAAATTTTGCAGGGACATACGAATTGGGTACGATCAGTTGCCTTTAGTCCTAATGGCCAAACGCTAGCCAGTGGCAGTCATGACTGTACAGTCAGGTTATGGGATGTCAGCACAGGTCAGTGCAAAAGAACTTTGCAGGGACATACAAGTTGGGTGTGGTCAGTCGCCTTTAGTCCTGATCATCAGACTCTGGTCAGTGGTAGCGAAGATGAGACAATTAAGCTTTGGGATGTAAGAACAGGCGAGTGCTTAAAAACTCTGAAAGCAGAAAAACCCTATGTACGCATGAACATCACAGGGGTTACAGGTTTAACTGAAGCGACTATTGCTACATTGAAAGCTCTGGGGGCAGTTGATTGAAAAAGCCCCGATATCAAGGGCGTGACCAAAGCTTAGGAAAAAGGTCACAATCTATAGGATCACCAGCGTGAAGGCTGTGAATTGAGTTAACTTCTTTGACCCCAATCTTGTTGATATAACTGATAAACGTATCTGGGCGAGGATCGTAAGTAACACCATCACCAGCCCAACGGGTTGCCAAGGCGCGTCGTCGTGTACTGGTAGCATTGCCTGATGAACCATGAATCGTGAGCGCATGATGCACTAAGCAGTCACCCGGAGCCATATCCCAAGAAAGCAATTCAAGCGATGCTGAGTGAGCTACTGCTTCTGCAAGGGCATCTTTTTCACGGATCCACTTGCGCCATTGGTGCGAACCTTTGATGTACTGTACACCACCACTTTCTTTAGTAACAGGATCGAGGGCTAACCAGAGCGAACACATATTCCAGCCTTGTAAGGGCCAATAAGGGTGGTCGTTGTGCCACGGGGTAGGTTTTACAGATCCAGGCTCTTTGACTAGCAGGTGGTCAAACAAGAAGTTCACTTTTTCTGCTTTGAGTATTTGTGCCGCGATTGCAGCTACAGGAGACTCAAAGACAAAAGCACGAAAATTGGGATTTCTAGTCCACATGAAAACATCAAGATGTAAGCGACCTCCCTGCGTCACGTCTGTAGCCATTAGACTAGGGTTGGTCATATTCCAGTCAACCGCCGACCGGAGACGTTCCAACCATACGTCTTCAAACACACCTCTCAAGCAAACAACACCATCTTGTTCAAAAGCTTCAATTTCTTGATTCGTGATTTTCGGTATTTTTGCTGAACTCATTTCTGTTTTTTTTGAAGTTAGTATCCAACTGAGCTAGAGCTCATTTCTGGTTTCAAAGTCGAAATTGTCCTAAAGAACCTTGATCTAACTGAAGAGGAACTTCAGTTAGATCAAGTTTGAGGCATTAAACGGATAGAGAACCCGAATCTATCAGAAGCCGGGTAACGTAGTTAGTAATCCTGGCTCGAATTCATTGACTAAAATACCATCCAAATCAATTTCGATGTCATTCAAAACTTTGAGCAAGTCTTCGACGTTGTTCTCAATCACGCAGCTGGTGAAATCCTGCTGCTGCGATTGTTGTTCGATGTTTGTAGTCGTTTTAGTTGTCATTGTCTTCTCCTTGTAGTTATCTCAGATAGTATGGTTAAAGAGACTTCAGACAAGTTGTCCTCAGTCTTTAGGTCATTTCTCCTGTGGGTGAGATCTCAGATGAGCACCCACAGGCGTGTGTATGTGACTTTAGGGGTTTCAACACATTTTCAAGTTCCTCCTCTGACATGTAGCTCTCATAAGGCGATCTAAAGAACAGCAGTGCAGTTTCGTAACAGGCGATGGCCACGCGGACACGCTCCTCAGGGGCAAGCCCCGCAACCATCTCAACCGTCTCCTCCACGTGCCCCACGTCACTGCCCACACTACTGTGTACGCGCAAGCAGCGGGTGGCGTGGATGCCCGGTGAAAGTAGAGCCTCCACCCCCTGGATATACTTTTCGCCGATGCCCATCGCTAGGCGTTCCATTGTGTAGGAATAGCCAACACAACTGATCGGATCCGGAGCCTGCACACTCCGGGTGAAGTAATCCATCAAAGCCTGAGCGGTTGGGGGAACCAGCGTTTCCACCACAGCCTCGGCCGAATATCCCAGTGACTGGATATCGAGGAGGGCGAGCTGATCGTGACCTCGTTCCTCGCTAGCCTTTTGAGCAGCCCACTGCGCCAAATTACGGCGACCCGCTAAAGCAAAGCGCTCTCGCGCTTCCTCCAGCAGTCTTGGGCTGAGGTGGGTCAGATGGTAGAGACTTGCAAGTTGCCATATCCAACGCACGCAGCTGAAGGCTGGTGGTCTACTGCTGGACGAGACAGCGCTTCGGGCAGACGCCACCGCCGCATCCAATAGCTTCCGGGTTGTAGCTATGTTGCCTGCACCGACCATTTGTGGGGCATCGGGATCGCCTCTCCCCACAGGGTCTGGCGACTGCCTACCGCCGTTGGCAGTCGCCACCACCACTTGGTCAGGCGCAATACGCGCTGATTCAGTATCAATCAAAAAGTCATGACGCACGGTTCGTTTCCTCTGTTACGGTTGCTACAGAATGAGAGAGTCTCTCGTGGAACAATTCCTTGCTCGAACTTGTTTGGATGTTAGTTAGTGGAAATACTTAAATGGGCTATTAAGCCACTGTATCGGGCGCTGGCACTGTGTTGTAGTGTGTACCAGAGGGGAGCGATCGCGCCTCCCGAAACACCAAAAGCATATTGAACTCCCAGATCTTCCAGTATCTTGACCACCACCTCTGCTATCGAGAGAGGTGCAGATGGCTTGCTATCAGATGTCTGTTCAGAGGAGTTCAAATGTTCAGTGAGATTTAGCCTCTATTGCAGGCAAAGTAGATGCACAGACAACATTTGTATCACGGTTTTGGTATATCCTCATACCACAAGTAAGGTGTGCAGCCTACATACTTGTAAAAAACGAATCATTTGGGAAAGACATTAATGATTCGCTTTTTACAAGAAGGAAGCTATTTTTCTGAGCAACATTTTTTATCTATATATAACTATATAGCCACAATAAATAAATAAGCATAAATACTTTGATAAATACATAAAACTTTAGACAAAGGAAAATCGGGAAGTTGCTCAGGAAGTTAAAGATGAACTTACAGGCAACTGTAAAATTTGTTTAAGCAGGTGATGACTGAGTATGATGTCCCAGTCGCCTAACAATTAAATGAGTTATGGCGTCTTCTGTGTATTTACCAAGAACAGCTTTCGCATAGCTGTCCTTTGGAGTACAAAGCCTTCTCATGCAAGGGTTTGCACAAATATATTCCAGCAGAAACTGGCGATCGTACTTTATGCAATTGAAAAGAGAAAAACTAAAAAAAGCTTAAGTTAAAGCTCAACATCTCGATCTTCAGTGGTAAAGACGGTTTTTAATTGGCAATATTGAGATCGGAAGACTTAATATATATCCACTTCTTAAAAAATCCTAGGAATTTTGCTTTCATTAGCATGAGGAAAAAATTGGCGCTCAAGGAAATCATCGTAGACCTGACATCAGATGAAGCCCAGAAGCTTGAACAGTATTGTGAGCAGACAGGGAAAGTTGAAACAGACGTGATTCTGCAACTCATCCGAGGGTTGCCCTGTATCTGACTTTTCTACGCCAAGTCTGAAAAGTCAGAGTCTTGGAGGGTTGTAGCTAAAGTACACGATGCTAAGGTCAATTAAAGGTTTTTGCATCAAGAGTTATTTGATGGCAGGTTACCGCAACGAGAATGCCGCCGATTGTGACCGCGATCATGGCATCTCTAACCCCAAAACGCTATAAAGACGAAATCGCCTATGAGTTTCAAAAATCAATCAAGTTATAATGCTATTCACGCTTGATCAGGGGCAAACCTCGAAGGAGTTCCCGAATGACATCCGTTGCTGGTCTCCCTGTGTGTTCACAATACTGTTCAAGCTTCTTGGCTTCCTCGGATGCCATGTTTACGGTGATTCGCTTGACTGCCCATTTTTTATTCATACTGAAAATCTGGTTGTGTTGCAAAAATTTATTTCTGTATCAATCGGATTTAGTGATGAAGCCACTTCCCATATCTGGGACATGATGACAAGTTCCCTGCATTGCTCAGCACAATGAGGGGAAATATTAGCTATAATGCGCTTCCCAAATTAGGGTTAGTAATTAAGTTGTCAGCTAATAGGTAAACATAAAGTTCTTTACGCACAATATCAGAATTTGGCACTTTGCTATTGTCCAGATTTATATACACTAGCAAGTGGTCGCCCCATTGCATCCGGCTGTGTACAGAGCATTTAAGGTATGCTAAGCTATCACAAAGCATCTCCCATGCGTTTTCGGCTGCGTCAATAACCATCTTAGCAAATCTGGCTTGTCTTAGGGTAAAAGCTTTGGGGAAGCCCTTCCTCAGATGCACGATTTGCCAGATGCAGTGAGTTTGACCTGTGGTGCTGAAGTAATCTGGGAAAGTACGGATTCAGTCACAATACGTTCGCATAAGATAATTTACATACCGATAACGACTGTTCAGACGCGGAATTTCGCGTCTGACACACCTAAAATTCTCACCAACAACTCTTAACCGAACCGTATTGGATTCAGTGAGAGGAGTTATGAGGTTTTATTCCTAACTCCTAACTCCTAACTTTCTAATAATGGTTTCCTGATTGGCGTTGATGCACGGCAGTTACACCCTCAGGATTGAACACTTTGCCATTGTCCACAGTCGCGTAAACCAGCCAGTGATCCCCAACTTCCATCCGACTTTGTACGGAGCATTCAAGGTATGCTAAAGCATCAGAAAGGACAGGACAGCCGTTTTCAGCAACCTCAGCAGCGACCTCAGCAAATCTGTCTTGTCCTGGGGCAAAGGGCTTGAGGAAGTGCTTCATCAACCCCAAGTGATTGCCTTCTTTGAGGATATTGAGGACGAATTTATTTCCAGAGTGCGTCAGCGGTTCTACCGCCCGGTCTTTGGCAACGGCTACGGTTAAACCAGGGGGATTAAAGCTTGCTTGAGATACCCAAGAGGCTAACATGGCACTGGATACATCCCCTTGCTTTGCCGTGAAAACGCATAGTGAGCCAATAACTCGCCCGACTGCTTGTTCAGTAGCAGTGGCGGTTCGGCTTTGCGATCGCACTTTTTTAGCTTTTTTCAGTGCTTGGGCAAAGTCGGTTCCCGCTTCTTCACACGTTTGCAGGGTGACATCATTGGGTTTGAACTTCACTCGAATTGGATCAAACCCAAACCGATAACCAGCGTCTTTCAATTTGCCTTCTATTAAATCAACTGCTTCCCCACTCCACCCATAAGAACCAAACACACCAGCGAGTTTGTTATTAGTAGCGGTGGAAAGAACAATACCCAAAGCCGTTTGAATGGGTGTCGGTGCATGACCTCCGAGGGTAGGAGAACCGATGACAAAGCCAGATGCTTTTTCTACCGCAGCGCGGATTTCTTCAGGGTCAGCGAATTCGCAGTTGATTGATTCCACGCTGACGCCAGCTTTAGTGATCCCATGGGCGATCGCTTGGGCTAAAGTTGCCGTATTCCCATACGCCGAAGCATAAATCAACGCTACCGTGGTATCTTGAGAACTCTGCTGCTGACTCCACTGACGATAAGCTTTTGTCAGATCAATTAAGCCATAGCGCACCAAAGGTCCGTGTCCAGTAGCATACAATCTTATAGGTAGATCAGATATTTTATCCAGCGCTGTTTCCACGCTTCGGGCATGGGGAGCCATCAAACAATCAAAATAATAACGCCTGTCTTCGTTAAATATTTCCCAGCCTTCATCAAACACCTGATCGCTACAGATATGCGCCCCAAATAGCTTATCTGAGTAGAGAATTTCTGTTTGTCGGTCGTAGGTGCAAAGTTCATCTGGATAGCGGGGATTAGGGGTAGGAATGAATTGCAAATAATGACCTTTGCCTAAATCGAGGGTTTCTTCACCTCGCATAACAAGAATTTGCAAATCCGGGTTTTCCAGTGCGCCACGTAAATTTATCGCTCCTGGATTAGAACAAACAAAGGTAATCTGGGGTGCTAGTTCTAATAAAGCTTTGAGAGTTGCTGCACGGTTGGGATTGACGTGACCGAGAATGACATAATCAATATTTTTTACATCAATCCGAGAAAGCAACGCTTCCAAATAAATTGGCGTAAACGTTTCTCCTGGAGGGTCGATGAGGGCAGTTTTATCTGCTTGAATTACATAAGAATTGGCAGTTGTACCTTTGGCAAGGGCATATTCAATTTCAAACCTGAGGCGCGTCCAACTGCGCGATCGTAGTATTGTCGTATCTGTACCAATGGGCAGTACTTGAACATCACGGGGTTTATTGGTTGTCATAAGTTTTGTTAGTTGTTAGTTGTTAGT
>CAZZXJ010000044.1:0-3504 GCA_964657905.1 uncultured Stigonema sp. | reverse complement strand
CCACTAACCACTAACAATTTAATAATGGTTGCCAACTTTACGATGGTGGACTGCTGTGAGGGCATCAGGCTTGCTCACCCGTCCTTCATAGACTGTGCTGTATACAATCCAATGGTCGCCGCCGTCCATTCTACTTATGACTTCACACTCCAAGTAGGCAAGGGCGTCGGTAAGGATCGGAGTACCGTTTTGCGCAGGCTGAGTTCTGACTCCTTCAAAGCGATCAGCACCAGGGGCAAAGCGCTTGAGGAAGTGCTTCATTAAGCGTTGGTAGTTGCCATCTTCAAGGACGTTTAGGACAAAGCGATCGCCTACTTGCATGAGTGATTCAATTGCCCTATCTTTAGCAACAGCTATGGATACTCCTAAAGGCTTGAAGCTGGCTTGATTTACCCAAGAGGCAAGCATGGCGCTGGACACATCGCCTTTCTTGGCAGTAATGATGTATAATCCGCCGCTGAGTCTACCAAGTGCTTTGTCAAGGTCAGCGCCAAGGGATTTCATTGCCTTAATGCTGCGATCGCGAGTCACCCATTGCCCCAAGTCTGTGCCCGCTTCTTCACATAGCTTGTATGTAGCTTCCCTTGGAGTTTCTTTAATCTGAATTGCTGGAAAGGCTGATGTTAAACCCAAATCCCGGAATTTATTCAACAGGGGGTAAACTGGTTCGTCATTTCCACCGCCTGCTTCAAATATGCCCACAGCTTGCTTTTCTTGGACAGATCCTAAAATGGTGCTGATGGCAGCTTGGATACTCGCATCACCATTGGCTGAAGGCATTCCCACAACAATTCCGGCGCAACGGCTAACAAGTTCCCGCAACTCTTGTAAATCAACTCCTCCTCGCAAATCTACCATTTCCACGGCGACGCTAGTTTTAGTAATCCCAGTGGCAATTGCTTGAGCTAAAGGATAGCTATAGCCGTAATCTGAAAGGTAAAATACGCCAACAGTAGTTTCTGATTTGGCTTGTGTTTTGCTCCAAGTGCGATAGCGTCCGGTCAGTTCCTCAACGTTGTGATGTAATAGGGGTCCGTGACCTGTGGCAATCATGTCGATTTTTTCCAGTTCCGCCATCCGCTTGAGGGCAGATAGCACCGACCGCGCATTGGGGGCCATCAGGCATTCATAGTAATATTGAAAATCTGCTTCAATAGCTTTTAGGTCTTCGTCAAAGGTGCTGTCGGAGCAATAGTGCAACCCAAAAGCGTCACAGGTAAAAAGAACTTGAGTTTTGTGGTCGAAGGTAAATATGGTGTCAGGCCAGTGTAAATTTGGTGCAATCACAAATTCTAGTTCGTGTCCGTTGCCCAAATCTAAGCGATCGCCATTTTTCACAATCTGGCGCTTAAAGGGACGGTGCACCATATTCTCCAGAAATTGGATTGCTACCTTAGAACCGACGACGGTGATTTCCGGGGCGAGTTGCAAAACGTCTTTAACTAAACCACTGTGGTCTGGTTCGGTGTGGCTAATAATCAGATAATCAATCTCTGCTGGGTTGATGAGACCCTTGAGTGTATCTAAGAACAACTGGCGAAACTTTTCATGGGAGGTATCCACTAATGCGGTCTGCTCACCGCAGATGATAAATGAGTTGTAGGTGGTACCGTTTTGCAGACCGAACTCGATGTCGAAGCGATCGCGATCCCAGTCTAGAGAGCGCATTGCTGTTGTCTTTTCAGCAATCTCAGCAGTCTCCATGGTTAGCCTCTTTTTGGTCTTTTCGGTGAGCGCTACCATAACTCCCCTCCTTAGCAAATGAGTATTTTTTCTCTGATCTTATTTTGACATGAGTTAATTGTAAATTTTTCTTAAAAAAACTATAGGTAAGTTAAAAAACTTAAAAGTGTGAAACCGCAGAGGAATAATGGTGTAGGGGCGGGGTCCCCCCGCCCGTAAAGGGAGTGGGAAACAGATGTGGCTAGCTTTAGAGATTGGGAATTCCCGGCTACATTGGGGGTGGTTTGTTGGCGAAGCGCTAGTTTATGCTTGGCAGACAGACTATTTGCCAGCAGAGGTTGTTCAGCAAGTAGCTCAATGTCAAACGCTTTGGGACTTACCACCGGAAATTTTCCCACTTCCGGATGGGCGGGGGAACCCCGAACCTATGCGTGCGCGACTTCCGGATGGGCGGGGGAACCCCGCCCCTACGCATGCGCCACTCCCCCTCTACCTAGCCTCTGTAGTTCCTAGTCAAACGGCACTTTGGCAAACTTACCCCAATGTTCGCGTTATTACCTTAGAGCAAATACCCCTTCAAGGTGTGTATTCCACATTAGGAATTGACCGCGCATTGGCTTTGTGGGGTGCTGGACAAAATTGGGGTTTTCCGATGCTGGTGATTGGTGCGGGGACAGCACTGACTTTTACGGGTGCGGATGCTAACCGTTGTCTGGTAGGAGGGGCGATTTTACCGGGACTGGGCTTGCAGCTTGCTACTCTTTGTCAAAGAACAGGGCAATTACCCAATGTTGAGCTACCCCAGCAACTTCCTCAGCGGTATGCTTTAAATACTCAAGAAGCGATGGAAAGTGGGGTGATTTACACCTTAGTAGCTGGAATCAAAGATTTTGTAGAGGCGTGGTGGCACTCATTTCCTGAAGGTAATGTTGTGGTAACTGGGGGCGATCGCATCTTGTTGATGAACTACATCAACTCCCAGTTTCCCGAAATTGCAGCGCGTTTAATTGTGGAACCGAATTTGATTTTTTGGGGAATGCGATCGCTATTTTTTTAGAACACTAATAACATGGACGCGAATAGATGGAAAAAAGGTCTTATTTGGATTATTCACCAGTGAAACAGGAAGATAGCTTTGATGCTATCTTTATTTAATTAATTCATGAGAAAAAGATCCATTGGTGTGTTTTTTGCCTCCCAGTATTCTTCTGCAGAGCGCAAAATATCAATTGCTATTTGCCACTGAGTAGGGTCAGCCTGGGCGAAGATATCAGGATGGTCATACAATAAGAGATATCTTTCAGCAGGACACCATGTTAAATCAGTGATACATTCATCAAATGCATCCCAGTTACCGCCAAAGTATGCGGGGAATTTCATTGCTTCAGCGGTTTTTCTTAAAAAAGTTTCCTTACTCAAAATTTCTCTACCATCCAAATAGAAAACCTGAATCCCCTGCGGCGATAGTTGTTCAATAATTTTCTCTATTATCTGTTTCCGGTTAGCCCTAATTTCGGGCTTGATGGCATGTGTTCCCTGAAAATAAAGATATTGACTCATTTAGCCCTCCTTTTGCTCAAGGCTAGCAGATGACTTGTTGAAAGCTATTGTAGTGATTGTTCGTGTAGTACATCTCTCTATTTTGCCCAGTAATCAGACGGCGACTACCTCTGTCAGTTGTGCCTGGAGTCTCCACAGTATATTCTCGGTAGTACCCCAAAGGTTGTGGCGGTAGTAATCCTTCAAGGTTTTTAAACACACTGCCATCTTTTGGGTGAGGGAATGCTCCGCTTTGTGAAATCAAATTGATAGTTGTTTGGA
>CAZZXJ010000043.1:17727-19384 GCA_964657905.1 uncultured Stigonema sp. | reverse complement strand
TAGTTGTTAGTTGTCAAAAATACCACTAACGACTAAAGACTAACTACTAACAAGCTTGGGGTGTATCAACACAGGAGGGAGTAAGAATGGAGATGCAAACCGCGAAGACGCAAAGAACGCAAAGGAAAGATGGGAGGGAGGTGGTTACTTATTTGCGATCGCCTGCTGCTATCCGGGAGCGTTGTAGCCAACTGTTTACAATGGCGGTTGAAGGGAAGTCGCGTCATTTTAGTTGCGATCTCACTCAGTTAGGACGGGTGGCAGATTATGTGATCGAGGTCATGCGGGAACAGTACCCGGATCTGCAAATTCCTTTTCACAGTCGCTGGCGACATTTTGAGGCTGGAGGTGTGCGACGCAATTCTAAGTTGGATGAGAAATTAACAGGACTGACGCCCATAGAGAAAGCTGTTGCCAAGTTTGATTTGGCAATTATTAGTGTTTTACTGGATGCAGGTGCTGGAAATGCTTGGCATTATTACGAACAGGAGACTCAATTGGGTTTTAGGCGTTCTGAAGGATTGGCAGTTGCGAGTTTCCAGATGTTTTGTCAAGGAGCTTTTTCTAGCGATCCCAACCAACCATTGCAAGTTGATGCACCTCGATTGCAAGCATTAACAGAAAAAGAATTGGCAGATGGGTTTGGTGCGAATGCAGAAAATCCCTTAGTGGGAATTGCTGGGCGGTTGAGATTATTGCAAAAATTAGGTCAAGTCTTACTCTCTTCACCCCATGTGTTTGGGGAGCTTCATCCTCGTCCAGGTAATCTGGTAAATTACCTGTTGGGTAAGTCTCGCAATAACCACCTGGCTGCTGCAACAGTTTTGAGTGCAGTTTTGGAAGGACTGACGCAGATCTGGTCTGGACGATTAGAAGTTGCTGGGGTTAATCTGGGAGATGTCTGGTTTCACCCAGATGTTGCAGATGATCATTTAGTGCCATTTCATAAACTTTCCCAATGGCTTACTTATTCTCTACTAGAACCACTACAGGAGCTAGGATTGGATATCACTAGCTTAGATGCTCTCACTGGATTAGCAGAATATCGCAATGGGGGGTTATGTCTGGACCTTGGACTAATAAGCGTCAAAAGCCCAGATATTTTACTCAAGCCTCAGGCGGTTACATCTGAAGTTATAGTCGAATGGCGTGCCTTGACCGTGATTCTCTTGGATCATATTGCTGCTACAGTGCGCGAACAGTTGGGTATGAGTGCTGAGGAACTACCACTGGTCAAAATCCTCCAAGGTGGAACCTGGACAGCAGGACGAAAAATTGCAGATGAACTGAGAACAGGTGGTATTCCCCCTATCCAAATAGAAAGCGATGGCACAGTATTCTAGCTGAATTATAAATTATGAATTATGAATTATGAATGCTCAAAGATTTCATAATTCATAATTTTTTATAACTTCTAAAACACATGACAAATCAAGTAATACTTATTGACCATCCATTGATTCAGCATAAATTAACACTGATGCGTAGAGCCGAAACCAGTACAGCAACATTTCGGATGCTGATCAAAGAAATTAGCTTGTTGTTGGCATATGAAGTGACACGAGATTTGCCGCTGAAATATGAACCGATTAAAACACCTATAGCCCCAGTCCTCGCCCCAGTCCTATATTGAGCAGGAGTATCGCGCCGTACGCGA